>LUTY01001227.1 GCA_001640045.1 Candidatus Thiomargarita nelsonii
CCATCAAATTTGCTTGGAGTGGTTTTGTAGACATTCGTCTAGCGATGATCATTTTAGCTGGCTCACTGTTTGGTATCCAGTTAGGTGCGATAGGAACGACTTATGTTAAACCTTATATGATCAAGCTAGTGATGGGACTCATTATGGTTATCGTATTATTTAGCCGTGCCCTCATGGTACCGGTCTATTTATCCCAGCTTGAAATGATTGCAACCCTAGACAATGGCTTTGAACAGATTCTGAGCAATACCAGCTTTGCCATTATGGTATTCGCTTTAACCTTGGGGGCTGTGATTATATTAGGTGCGATGTGGCGGGGTCGGCGGGCAGAAAGTGTTCCGCCTAAGACGACACCGAATGTGGCAACAACAAATTAAGGTAAAATGAAGATATGACAACCACACAATCATCGCCTTTAGGGCAGCTTGATAAAATCCTCTTAGCCACTGACGGCTCCGAGTTTAGTGCTGGTGCGGAACGGGAAGCCATTAATCTGGCCCGTCTATTGGGTAGTCATTTGTATATTATGTCGGTGGTGCTTGGCTTCCCCGAAGAAGACGCAATCGCCTTTCAGCACCTAATAAAAAGGGAAGAAGAAAAAGCCAATAGCTACATGGACGCTATAAAATCCAAAGCGGTTGAGGCAGGTGTGAAATGTGAAAAGATACTACGTCATGGCCAAACTCCCTACCAGGAAATCGTGGATACCGCCGAAGAGCAACAAGTCGATCTTGTTGTCATGGGTAGGCATGGTAAAAAGAACATGATGCGGCTTCTGGTTGGTGCTAGCACCGCCGAAGTTATCGGCAATGCCCATTGCAGCGTACTGGTGACTCCTAGAACAGCTCAAATTGAGGGTAAAAATATCCTGTTGGCAGTGGATGGCTCGCCTT
>LUTY01001228.1 GCA_001640045.1 Candidatus Thiomargarita nelsonii
TGCCAGATTTGAGAAAAAAGAGATTTAACTTGCATTTGGATTTCCTTATAATTTAAAAGGAGGATAACAATGAACCTAAGCAAAATCGCCGATGACAACAAAATTCTTGAAATTCGAGTCGGTTCTCACCTGTATGGGACAAATACACCAAGCAGTGACTTAGACTACGCTGGCGTTTTTTTACCTATAAAAGAATTGGTTTTTGGTTTTCAAAAAGTTGAAGAAGTGGACTTGTCTATTAAAGACAAAACTGAAGCGGGTAAGAATACGCCAAACGCGGTTGATCGTAAATTGTACGAATTCAGAAAATTTGTCAAACTGGCGATGGAAAATAATCCTAATATTATTGAACAATTGTTTGTCAATGCGCCCAATATTGTTTATATCAACGATGCTGGGCGGGCACTGTTAGCCCAACGGCATAAATTTCCCCATCTGGGGCTGGTGCAAAAATTTAAAGGCTACGCTTTTTCTCAAAAGCATAAAATGGTGATTCGTAGTGACAATTTTCACGAATTAGATAATGCTTTTAACTATTTAAAAGACTATCCAGAGCAAAAAGAATTGCTGATTGAACTGAGAGATAAACGTCTGCCCTTTATAAAATTTACTCGCGATTACTGTGTGATCGGTGACTTGAATTTGCAAAAAGGCATTTATGTCAAAAAAGCGGTGAACATGATTGAAGAACGGCTCAGCAAGGTGGGCAATCGAAAAAGTCTGATTACCAAATACGGTTTTGACACTAAATTCGCGTCTAACCTGATTCGGCTGTTACTGGAGGGCAAAGAATTAATCAGCGACGGTGAAATTAAATTTCCGCTTTCTTATAAAGACACTGTCTTGGCTATCAAACAAGGACAATGGACGATTAAAGAGGTGTTGGATTATG
>LUTY01001229.1 GCA_001640045.1 Candidatus Thiomargarita nelsonii
AACTTCAAAATCAACGGGTGGGGGTTCGACCTTTTTTTTTCGCGCAGGGACATCATCGATCCTGAATTCTGCGTTTGTCAACAATTCTGGATGTTCTTCTATTTGAGTTGCAACAATTCTAAGAATATGAACGACTCTTTTTGCAATTTCTTGGTTGTTATATGTATCAAACATGGTCCAAAAGCTCCCTCGTTAAATGGTAGGTAGTCCTATAATAACTCTCAATCTCTACGAGAGAGAGTTACAAAATACCAGTCATTGTAGTTTTTATAGCCATTAATCACTAGACATGAGCCAAAAACTCCTTTGTTAAGTCATGGTAGTTCTCATAAACCCTACCAGAACCATATTTCTGACGAAGGGTATTAACCGAAACCGAAAAATCGGCTGCCTCTGCTGTTCTCACAGTCAAAGGAACTATTGTATCAAAAACGCGAGGATATGTATTCTGAGCGGCTTTACTCTTTAAGTCTTTGATGACGGAGTCATGTAATCGACTTTGTGCGCGATACATGGAAATTACGACACCCAACGGCTTTATATTAATCCCTGTTTCTCGTTTAAAGCTATCAATTCTTCCAAGAATTTGGGGGATACCGTATGTCGAGAGGATATCTGGAATAGACGGAATGAGGAAATAGTCTGAGATAAAAATACCGTTTAAAGTAATAATCCCTAAGTTGGGGGGACAATCTATAAGCACAAAATCATATTCATCCAAACGACCTGAAATGGCATCTTTCAATATCCCCACTGGGCTTTTCACATAAAATCGTCCTGCGGGAATAAGTGGCAGAGCATCTTGAATTTCAATCAGGCCAAGACTTGAAGGCAAGAGATCAAGATTCTCTATTCCGCCACCAACATTTGAAACGCCCTTAACGATAGCTT
>LUTY01001230.1 GCA_001640045.1 Candidatus Thiomargarita nelsonii
TATTATTCAAAATAAAGATCAAAAACAGGCCATCCAAAGCTATTTTGAACAATGGCCTGTTTTAGTGAAAGAATATTTGCAAGAACAGACTGAGGAGTCCGCCCGCCTAGTCGTGAGCTTCATGCAAGAAGAGGGTTGGCCTGTACCTTTAGAAGCGGAAGCGGCCAATCATTTATTGAGTCTGTTGATCCAATCCACAGAACCGACGAGCGTCGCATCTGAATCCATTGATGAAACACAATCCCTTGAATATATTGATTTGATAGCCGCACCGGACGTATTGGAACAGATTTGTGCACAACTGACCGTTTCCACAGAAGAATTCTCATCCGCACTATCAGCTTGTGTGTCATTAGAAAATGATGACCCAGCTTTGTTAGAAAGCAGTGAAAACTACACCAATCAAGTACAGGAAATCTGGGACGCAGCCGAACTGGCGGGCTTGAGTGGATTGCAAGAAGTCTGCACATTTATCAATGACAATTGGATGGCCTTTATTCTTGAGGATAAAACGCAAAAACAGGCCCTCCAAAGCTATTTTGAACAATGGCCTAGTTTAGCCAAAGACTATTTGCAAGATCAGAGTGAGGGGGCCGCTCGCTTAGTCAGCTTCATGCAAGAAAGTGCTTGGCTTGCTCCTTTAGAAGCGGAGATTGCTAATCACTTATTGACTCTGCTGACCCAAGCCGCAGAGCCGACAAACTCAGAACCCGTTTATGATACACAGCCTCCTGAGTTTTTGCCCATAGAAGAGCCTATAGGGGATAATAGCAACATCGCTGATGAGCTGACACCCCATATTGAACCACCCAAACAGGCTTCTACGACACCTCCACAGGAAGAGGAAGACAAAATATCGTTGGGCAATACTGAAGCTTTAGAAATGCTCA
>LUTY01001231.1 GCA_001640045.1 Candidatus Thiomargarita nelsonii
GCATTTGGGCAAATGCCATTTGGGAGTTTTTTTGGGACATTGTTTTTTGTGTTACTAGCATTGGCAGCGTGGAGTTCAGCAATTTCATTGCTTGAGCCGGCGGTGGCATGGTTAGTTGAGACAGGCAAATTGAGTCGCGTGAGTGCCACGATAGCGTGCGGCGTGGCGATTTGGTTGGTCGGATTCGCCACCATTTTTTCATTTAATATTTGGAGTGATGTCAAACTGTTGTCCATGTTGTCCGGTTTTGAAAACAAAACCATATTTGACCTGATTGATTATCTAACCTCTAATATTATGTTGCCATTAGGTGGACTCTTTATTGCTATTTTCGTGGCTTGGTTGATAAAACGTCAGATTGTTGCAGACGAATTAGACACATCTTCTGATACTTTGGGCTTTCGTCTCTGGCATTTATTATTGCGTTATGTGGCACCGATAGCTATCATTTTGATATTTTTTAATGCAATTGGTGTATTATCGTGACACGTATCCAGAAAATGGCCTTGGTGCCTTATACAACCCATGACATGTTTGTATTAGTCAATGAAATTGGTGATTATCCTAAATTTCTACCTTGGTGCAAATCTGTCACGATACATTCGCGGAGTCAATCAGATGTGGTTGCCACAATCAAGATGGGCGGCGCGGGGCTGGAAAAAGCCTTTACGACTAGTAATGTGATTAAATTGGATGAAACGATTGAAATGCGTTTGCTTGAAGGGCCATTCAGTCACTTACTAGGGCATTGGACTTTTCATCCACTGGGAAAAGAGGGGAGTAAAATTTCTCTCGATCTGGAATTTGAAATTTCCAATCCAGTGTTACGTATGAGTTTGGGACCCGTTTTTACCAAAATTGCAAATACCTTAGTTGATGCTTTTGTCAC
>LUTY01001233.1 GCA_001640045.1 Candidatus Thiomargarita nelsonii
TCGTTCTTAAAACTATCATTATCCATAATCGTCAAGGTCGCCGTGCTAGGTGTACCTAATCCGGCTCCGCCTGTGGGACTATCCAAGCTCAGTATCAGTGTTTCTTCATCTTCAATTTCGTCATCGTTAATGATGTCCACCATGAAAGTTTTGTCAGTAGCATCACCATCGGCCCAGTTTAATGTGCCAGTGGCCTCGGTGTAGTCGCTGCCAGCGGTGGCGGTGTCGTCACTGGTGGCATAGTCTACAGACACAGCACCATTACTGCCACCGGTACGGGTAACGGTGATGGTTGCTGAACCGCCATTCTCACTGACCTCATAATTTTCCACAGAAAATTGGAGAACGCCCGCAGGAGATTGTTGGGCGTACTCGTATGCCCCCATATCATAGCCACTACCACTGGGTCTTGGATTACCATCAAAGTCAGTAGCGGGCAAACCTGGAATGTCAGTGCCGCTATCAATACACAAAGAGGCTCCATCCAGATGTAAATCAGGTGGACTGACGAAAAGAGGATCAGCGTCGATGTTTCCATCGCCTGTCGCCCAGCCTCCTTCCACGTCACTATAGTTTACGCTAGCGTCACCGACAATTTCATCCCCTTGGTTGAAGTAGAAAATAGAGTTCACAGCCGTCACCAAACCGTCACCATTACGGACACCTTCGGGGATATTATGGACAACATCGCTGTGGGTTAAGGTCAGATTGCCATCGTCGATATGGATACCAGCACCATATTCGTTGCCGTCGCTACTATCCGCTGTGTTATAAGCCACAATCGTGTTGATTAAGCTAACATTACCTGAGTTCAGATAAAGCCCTCCGCCGTAGCTCTGGGCTGACAGATTATGTAACAGTGTCCAACTGCTATTGTTCATCCGCAGCC
>LUTY01001234.1 GCA_001640045.1 Candidatus Thiomargarita nelsonii
GCAAAGTACTAAAAAATCGTGCCGGATGACCTATCCCTGCGATTGCATGTACAGTATTACCCTGTAAGCTTGACAAAGACTGTGAAATCGTGTCATCGACAACGCGCCGCAAAGCTTTGGTGTCATATTGCATACAAAATTCATCGTGCAAGCCCCCGTCTTTAATGACAATCAAATCTATTTTTTCAAGACGCTTCACGGGTTCACGCAATGGTCCTGCGGGTAAACAACGCTGATTGCCATAGCGGCGAATCCCATCAATAACTGCAATTTCTATATCACGATGCAGGGCATAGTGTTGTAAGCCGTCATCACTGATAATGATGTTGCAGTCCTCATTTTTTAAAAGCCTTTGTACTGCCTGTGAGCGCCGGGGGGCGACGACAATGGGGCATCCAGCCTGTCGCGCTAATAGGATAGGCTCATCACCGACAAGCTGTGGCTCGCTGTCTGGATAGACGGGTTGTGGCCAGCTTTGGGCGCGTCCACCATAACCTCGACTGATAATCGCTGGTTTAAAGCCTTGTTTTTTAAGAAATTGGACTAGCCAAATGACTAAGGGGGTTTTGCCAGTTCCTCCTACTGTGATATTACCAACGATAATGATTGGTATGGGTGGATGATAGCTTTTGAGTAGGCGATATTTGTAGGCAAGTCGGCGTAGTGCGACGATTGCACAAAACAGCCAAGATAAGGGGATTAAGGCAAAACTGATGGGGTGATTGGCGTACCAAATTTTATCTATTTTCATCACATTTATTGGAGCCATGAGCTAAACCTCATGGCTAAAAGCGCAAGTCGGCTAAAGCCGACTAAACATTAGACATT
This sequence comes from Candidatus Thiomargarita nelsonii, assembly GCA_001640045.1. Lineage (GTDB taxonomy): Bacteria > Pseudomonadota > Gammaproteobacteria > Beggiatoales > Beggiatoaceae > Thiomargarita > Thiomargarita nelsonii_A. The sequence goes on from LUTY01001234.1 coordinate 829, forward strand.
ATTTCTCGTTCCCACGCTCTGCGTGGGAAACGAAGTAACGGAGCAGAGCGGAGATCATGC
>LUTY01001235.1 GCA_001640045.1 Candidatus Thiomargarita nelsonii
TACGTTTTTGTTTGGCTTTTTTTTTGTACCGCTTCGGCATTTTATCACCATCCACAAAACTCGCTTTGGAAGTATAGCTTTCGTCTGTCACCACTAATTCGATTCCGTGTGACCCAAGTTTGTAGTTAAGTTTCTCCACAAACTGGCCTAAAGCTAGATTCACAAAATTTTGGTTAGTTTTTTTGCCTAAGTTAATCCCGTTCAGTGACTTAGCAACATCGCCGATAACCACCTGAGATATGCCATGTTTGACGCACGTTTTTACAACAATCGAGGTCGCTTTGTGCATGTAATCGTTTACCACAGCATTGCGCCAATCGGTTATATTTTGCAGCTGACGCGACCATTTTTTCCCCCTTTTAGATAGTTTGGATTGCATTTTTGCCTTTCTTTTATTGTAGTAGGCATTCACTGACTTCAGCCTCCTACCATCAATAATGAAAGGCTTAATAACGCCATTGGTAACGCAGGTAGCTAGGTTATTCAAACCTAGGTCAATGGACATAACCTGGTTATGGAGCTTCACTACCTTGGAACGAAATTCACCGGATGCGTCAAGCTTGTCCAATTCAACCGGTTCTACCGTTTGAAATGGCTTAACTATTTGATAAATCTCGCTGATGTCATCATCGTAAACAAAAACGGCATGGAAAGAGTTGTATTTTGGAATGATCTCAACCTGTTTGATAGCAAGGCCGACCAATTGTTTAGGTAATTCAAATTCCAAGCCTTTTTCTAAAATAACAACGCCGGTTCGATCAAGTACTTCGGCTGATTTAATCACTTGACCACTAGGCATTTTGAACGACTTGAACTCAAAATTGGAAGGATAAACCACCAATTTGTATTTGATTTTAAAAGCTTGGTAGTCGAAGACCAAGTTATCA
>LUTY01001236.1 GCA_001640045.1 Candidatus Thiomargarita nelsonii
CGAACAAGAGCCCTGCGAGATTTAACATCACTGTCATATTTTTATCAGTAAATGTAAAGTGAAGATTCAAACCTTTCCAATCTATCAACCCCTTTTCAGGCACAACGCGCTGAAAGGCTGGAAATATCAAATTACTTTTGCCAAAGCCATCACTGTCTATCTTGGTCTTAATAGACAATGTGGGTAATTTTCCGAGGGCTTGAGTTCCCTCAGTGGTTAATAAAAACTCAAGCTCGGTGTCGATTTGCAGCGGTTTTTCTCGGTTTTCTACATGCTTAGAAAAATTCTCTTTGAGAACGGTCAACAAAATCAGCGGATTGTTTCCGATTTGCTTAAAAGGAGATCGTGCCAATAACTGAGGCGATACTGCCATCAATTTGTCCAACATGATAAAACCAATATTGATTGGTTTGTTGTTTTGCGAGCGCAATTCCCTCGCCGTTGTTTGCAAATCCAACAAAGCGCCTTCATCCAAGCGGCGAACGGCGGATTTTTCTGCATAGCTTATCCATGCCATTTTCCCAATTCCCAGGGGGGTTGGAAAAACAAATTTGTCAATTTGCGAGTGCCAGTTGTAATTGATAACACCGTCTTGCGCTTCTTCACCCTCTAGCTTTATCCCAAAACCATCAAGGCTGACTTGAAAATTGTCTTGACTCAAATCAGAATGCCCTATTTTGAAACTCAAATCACCTAGTTGAAGACCTTTGGCGGATTGATGGCTATGAAAATTAAATGATAAATCATTTAAATTTAAACGATTATCGTCATCACGCATTTTAAACTTGGATAAGTTTAAGTCCATTTGAGTGGGCATACTATTGGCATCAAATTGACCATTGATGGTGGTATTTCCCAATAAGGCAGAGATTTTTTCTTCCTCTTCT
>LUTY01001237.1 GCA_001640045.1 Candidatus Thiomargarita nelsonii
TAACACCCCAGTTTACAACCCAATCCTAACAAGGGCTTAACTACTTGATTTTTCAATTTTTATCCTTTCGACCTGCGATGTTTTTCCACCACCGTAGGTCTTTTTTCCTCGAATTACAACAAGGGTAACATCGCATGTCCAACACCCACTCCAAATGCAGTGCCAAACAATAGGGTAGATTTTGTCAAGCCAAAATGCAGCAAAGTAACCGCTGTCGTATTGCTGACCCCATAACCGCCCCAAAATAACAGACTATTCTGTAAACGGCTGTTCAGTTGCTTTGAAATATCAATCAGTTCACACATATGTGACAGGCTATTGTCGAGAAATAGCACTTGTGCCATGTCGCTGGTAATCGAAGCGGCATCCGATAGGCAAATCGACACGTTAGCCTGTTTCATCGCAACCGCATCGTTAAGCCCATCACCAATAAAACAGACTTTGTGACCCGCAGCTTGCAAGTCGCGGATCAATTGGGCTTTCTCTTGGGGCAGTACTTCATAAAAATAATCATCCATGCCCAACTCTTTGGCCAATTTTTGGGTTGGCTTTTGATGATCGCCGGAGACAATCGCCAATTGTTTGATGCCACGTTGACGTAAATCACGCATCACCGCTTTGACTTCGGGGCGTAGCTGAGGCTGAATTTCAATGGCACCTTTGAGTTTTTGATCAACGGCAACCATGACTAAACTGTCACCGGTTTGCTGGGCTTGTTCATTGGCGGTTTTGATCGCTGTGGGCAGCAGAATGCCTTCTGTTTCCATAAACCGAGCACTGCCAACTTGAATAGTCTGTCCATTCATTTCTACCGTCACACCATAACCGATCTGATAATTGGCATGATCGGTATCTGGTAAATGAAAATGTTTGGCCTTTTTGACGA
>LUTY01001238.1 GCA_001640045.1 Candidatus Thiomargarita nelsonii
ACTCCCAAATAATAATATACCAAGGGCTTGCGCGTGGGATTGCCCCTACATGCCGTCTGAATACTTTTGTCATTTCGACCTGCGGGAGAAATCTTGGAGTGGCTAAAGATTTCTCCCGCAGGTCGAAATGACAAAAAAGTTTAATTTGTGGCCTAGTTAAGTATCATTTTTTTGTGCATGAAAATTTCTGCCAGTACACCCTGTTGTAAAGTTACATAACAGCTCATATAATAACAATTAACGCATTAATTCACTGATAATAGATAATATGTTATCCCTTAACTTGCATACACCTCGTGAAATACAACTCATTCTCAGCCAACGAGTTAAACGTTTGCGTTTAATTAACGAGTGGACTCAAGCAGAATTGGCAGAACGCGCTGGGATTACACTGGTTTCATTAAAACGCTTTGAAAGCACGGGTAAAATTTCTTTGGAAAGATTATCACTGATTGCATTAGCTTTAGGGCGATTAAATGAATTGATGCAATTGTTTGAAGAACCAGAGATTATGACATTATCTGATATAAAAAAACTCACAAAAAAACGACAAAGAGGTAAACGGAAATCTATGGGGGATTAATGCTATGGAAATTAAAGTGCGTTTTCACACGATTCAAAATCAAGTGCTCATTGTTGGGTATCTAGTGCCTCATAAAAAGCAAATACTTTTTGAATATACGCCAGAATTTATAAAAACGGGCTTAGCACTTTCTGCTCCCTATAATGTGATCAAATGTGATCACTGCCTACTTCTCGGTTCAACGTACAATGCCCAGAGGAAACGGCTTGGTTTTCGCACAAAAATCCCCATGGTGGGGACTTTTACGGTGGCGAGCCAACCCAAATCCCCCAGGTATCACATGTACTCCACGAGCGTGAAACG
>LUTY01001239.1 GCA_001640045.1 Candidatus Thiomargarita nelsonii
GCGATAAATCTATTTCTCATCGTGCCATTATGTTAGGTGCCCTAAGCACCCACGGCTGCGGTGTGGGCTACAAATGGTTTTATACCGCACGGTTTTGGCGCGCAATACAATCTCGCACGGATGTACCATATCGGCAAAGGCGTTCCTCAGAATTTAAGAGCTGCTAAACACTGGTATCGCAAAGCCGCTAAGCAAAATGATGCAGAGGCACAATATCGTTTAGGATTAATGTATTATAAAGGTGAAGGTGTCACCCAAGATTTTACTCAAGCAGCAAAGTGGTTTCACAAAGCCTCTCTGCAGGGACATCCAGAAGCCCAAAGTGGGTTAGGGCAGTTATATTATAAAGGCAAGGGTGTCAAACAGTATTTTAAGGGAGCAGCCTATTGGGCTCGCAAAGCCGCCGAGCAGGGACTGGCTGATGCACAAAATAATCTTGGTATGATGTATTATAAAGGTGATGGCGTACCCCAAAATTGGATATTATCTTATCAGTGGGTTTCACTGGCAGCGGCACAGGGAGAAGAGGAAGCGATTAAGGGACTCAAGTTTTTGATAAATCAGTTATCTGTCGAACAAATTATCGCTGGAGAGCGTTTAGCGCATGAATGGGCTAAAAAGCATGCCAGTGCTCATTCGTTCAAACTAAAAAATAAAAAATGAATGTTAATTCAACGCCTTACCATTATTGGTGTTGGTCTGATCGGCGGCTCCTTAGCCCGTGCCCTCAAACGTGCAGGCGCGTGTGGCGAAGTTGTTGGTTGTGGACGCAATACCAGCCATTTACAACAAGCTATTGATCTCGGTGTCATAGATCGTTATGACACTCATCCCGCCAATGCTGTTAAAAACGCTGACATGGTTGTGCTTGCTGTACCATTAGGC
>LUTY01001240.1 GCA_001640045.1 Candidatus Thiomargarita nelsonii
ACTTATGTCTAACGATGAGCGCAGAGCGTGGGAACGAGAAAAATTTAGTTCAATCGAAATAATCAATAAGGAATATCATTATGAACTGGCAAAACTATATTACTGCTGATCCATTTATTTGTGAAGGTAGGGCTTGCTTTAAAGATACCCAAATCATGGTTTCATCGGTACTTGAAAATTTAGCCAATGGCGTTATGCCCAATGACATTCAGAAAAAATATCCCTTTCTGAATCAGGATGCAATACAAGCCGCCCTTGCTTTTGCAGCGGATGTCACACGAGATCAAAGCTTTGAACAATCGAGACAGGGCGCGCATCGTGAGGTGATAGTCGCTGGCAGACTGGAAGCGATAAGGCTCAATGATTATACTTTTACACTGATTGCCGCCGAAATACAATATCCCATTAATGGCTTTGCAAAAGCCGTCGATCCACAAACACTCTCAACGCTGTTAGGCAAAAATGTGAGGGTTTCAGGCACGGCGCATTTTTCTAACGAGGGTGCTTTGCTTATCCTTGAAGCGGCGCAAATCGTCATCGCGACAAAACGCGATCTGAGGATGTGGGGGCGAGTACCCACACCACTTCGTCGCCCCTTCGATATGAGTGACTTTGAACCAAAGCGTGGCTTAAGTGCGATAATTGGCAAATGGCCTGGGGATGAAACGGATGAGGAAGTTCTCAATGCATTGGAGGAATTATCATGATTCCTGCGAACGTTTTCATCTTGTTAGACACTAACATTATTTTACAACTCATCCGTAAAAATATTGTTGATAAAATGAATGAGCTATTAGATGCTATAGATGTTCAGATAAATAATTTCGCAAAGGGCAACCACAAGGGATTGCCCCTACAATACAATATTGCTATGTAGGGGCAATC
>LUTY01001241.1 GCA_001640045.1 Candidatus Thiomargarita nelsonii
TAGTAATCAAATCCTTATATGGATGGTGCGCCAGCCAACTGCTACCATGATGCAACGTAGACTGTCACGGGTGGGTTGATTTCGTGTACGCCGTTTTCTAACACCGTCTCTGATAGGCTAATTTCTCGCATGGGTACACGGATGTCGGGACGAGTGCCAGTGATATAAACCCTTTTGGAATTGGGAAAAGGCTGGGTTGAAGTCGCGTCGAGTTGAGTTAAAACGTCTTGAGAACTTGCGCTCATGGTAATAATAACCTTATATTTATTAATTGAAAAAGTCTTTAGCGCAAGAGAAACGTGCTTTCCTACGCCGAGCCGGTTTAGGTTCAAAGGGTGTATTCTCAGCCCAGATGGGCACCCCTAGCCGCTTTGATGTTTAACATTATATAATATTTATTTTATTTGCAACTCCACAGGAACGACCATGCTCCAAGTGAACATTGAAAGTGCCCGTTTTAACATGATTGAACAGCAAATCCGCCCTTGGGAAGTCCTTGAGCAGCGGATACTGGATTTAATCTCTGATGTACCTAGAGAAGATTTTGTGCCAATGGCTTATCGTAATCTCGCCTTTGCTGATATTAATATTCCTTTGGCACACGATCAAACAATGATGTCCCCTAAATTAGAAGGCCGTTTGTTACAAACATTGAATATCAGCGCAAAAGATACAGTGCTGGAAATTGGGACGGGCAGTGGCTATCTAACGGCTTTATTAGCCAAATTGGCTAAACATGTTGACAGTGTGGATATCTTTGATGATTTTATCAAAGAAGCCACGACTAAGCTTAAAGCTTTTCACAATATTTCCTTGTACACAGGCGATGCTTCGGAGATTTTTAAGGAGGCTTACCAGAGAGTGAGCGGCTTATCGAGGACGGT
>LUTY01001250.1 GCA_001640045.1 Candidatus Thiomargarita nelsonii
TGCGAATCGTGTTTGGGCATATTTTTTCATGAGCTGTTCTCCCTTGAGTGGATTGATTGTCGTGCAAGGTATGCCTTGCACTTGTAATTAAAGTATAGACAATATAAATTCGTTTGCAAGTTTTTTTTTCTGTAATCAATGGGGTCAGACTCGATTGATTTGTGGCATTGACGTTTGAAACAGACCGCTACTGAGGCTTATCACTACCAGAACTATCCCTTTGATCGATTAGTGGAGGAATTGAATCTCAAAAGAGACTTAAGCCGCTCCCCCCTATTTGATGTCATGGTGGTCTTACAAAATCAAGAAAACACCCCATTCAATTTGCATGGGATAACTGTTTCTCCTTATGAATTGACTTCAAGCCTCAGTCGATTTGATCTCACCTTTAACTTTTTGGAAACCGAGTCTGGCATTGAGGGTCGTATTGAGTATAACACTGATTTGTTCAAGGAAGAACGTATACAGAATATGATTTCTCATTTTCAAGAATTGATTAAAAGTGTTATTTCAACACCTAAACAACCCATACAGGCACTTAATATTTTGACGGAGATTGAGAGACATAAACTCTTAGTCGAATTCAATCAAACCCGGGTAGATTTTCCCAAGAATAAGACGGTTATTGATCTCTTTGAGCAAGCCGTTTCCAAGGCACCAGAAAAAACGGCCATCGTCTTTGAAGAACAGCAGCTTAGCTACCAAGAATTAAATAACAAGGCTAACCAATTGGCCTTTGAATTGATAAATGTGCATCATATTCAGCCCGACGATAGGGTTGGTATTATGCTGGATCGTTCAGAACTGATGGTCATTGCGATACTGGGCATTCTCAAAGCGGGTGGTGCCTATGTGCCTATAGCGCGTGAGTATCCAGAGGATAGAAGAAACTATATACTTGAAGATTCTGGCTGTAAAGTTCTGTTAACGCAGAGTGAATTGACTCATCTAAAAGGTCAATCTAAAATTGACAGTCCAGCATTATCAAGCAATAACCTTGCTTATGTCATCTATACATCAGGCTCGACTGGAAAACCCAAAGGTTGCCAAATTGAGCATGGTAACTTGTACAACTATATTAATTGGGCCATCAATTTTTATTTTGATGGAAAGATTTCCGGGGACTTTGGTCTCTTTACACCGCTTGCTTTTGATTTTACTATAACCAGCATCTTTTGCGCCTTACTCAGGTGCCGTACCTTGTACATCTATCAAAATGCGCTAGAAATTGATGAAATATTAAAACATAGTTTTAGTATTCATAGCCCTATTGATATTATTAAGCTAACCCCAGCGCATATCTCACTGCTTAAGCATCTGAACATAACGGAGACGAACATAGGCAAGGCTATCGTGGGCGGGGAAGAATTAACCACTGAACAGGTCAATATTTTGAAGGGAATGGATATAGAAATAATCAATGAATATGGACCGACGGAGACGACTGTCGGCTGTATCATCAAGGTGGTAGAAAAAGATGAGAAGGTATTGATAGGGAAACCGATATCGAATACGAACTGTTATCTCCTTGACAAGTCAATGAATCTTGTGCCCTTAGGCATAAAAGGTGAAATCTGTATAGGCGGTGCTGGCGTTGGAAGAGGCTATTTGAATAATGACAGTTTGACCGTTGAAAAGTTTATTCCAAGTCCCTTCAGAAAAGGGGAACGTCTGTATAGAACGGGTGATCTCGGTAGATGGCTCACGGATGGAAATGTAGAATTTTTTGGTAGAATGGATGAACAGATCAAGATCAGGGGTTATCGTATAGAATGCGGTGAGATAGAGCAAATGCTTTTACAACATCCGTCTATTCAGGAAGTGGCTGTTATTGCCAGGGACTGCGGAAAAGAGAAAGAACTCGTTGGATATATAAGAAGCACTGATAAAAATTTCAAGGTTTCAGAGATCAGGGCTTACTTAAGCCGCTTCATGCCAGATTATATGATCCCCTCATGGTTTGTCTTAATGGAGGAATTTCCATTAACCCCGAATGGAAAGCTTGACAAAAAGGCACTACCTGAACCAAAGGGGAGGGATATGGCTGGAAATGAATATCTCCCAGCCAGTAATGAAATGGAACAACGATTGGTCGATATATGGGAACAAATCTTAGGCAGAGAGCCAATCGGTATAAACGATAATTTCTTTGAACTCGGTGGCGATTCCATTAAGGCGATTCAAGTCATGGCTGCCCTCCATCAAGTTCATTTCAAATGTGAACTGCGACAGATATTTCAAGATCCCACCATTTCAAGACTTGCGCCTAATATCTGTCCTATTGAGAATATAGATCAAGGTATTATAACGGGGCTGGTGCCATTAACCCCGATCCAACACTGGTTTTTTAAAGAATTGAAAGGCACCTTTCATCATTATAATCATTCTGTCTTACTCAAGGCGAGAAAGCGGCTTGATGAAACCCTGCTGAGTTCTCTATTTCAGGAGATACTAAAGCATCATGATGCCTTGCGAATCGTGTATAGGATTAATGGCGATGAGATTTTCCAAGAAAACTTGGGACAGTGCCCATTGTCCGTTGAAACCTTTGATCTCATGAAAGATGATGAGCCTGCTAAAAAGCTGGAGTTATACGCGAACCAAGTGCAGTCAGGGCTTGATCTAGAAAAGGCTCCCTTAATGAGGGTGATCTTATTTAAAGCACCGGATGCTGACAGACTGTTGATTGTCATCCATCACTTATTAGTCGATGGCATTTCCTGGAGAATACTATTTGAGGATATTTCCATTGGCTATCAACAAGCCCTATCGGGACAGCCGATTAATTTACCCTTAAAAACCCATTCCTATAAGACATGGGCTGAGTCTTTTGAGGAATATAAAAACAGCGCTCTCCTGTTGAAGGAGATAGACTACTGGCGAACGATTGAAAAGACTGAAGCTCAACCCGTTCCTATTGATAATGCCTCTGGGAGTAATCTTTACAAAGATAGGCAGACTATAGAAATCTGCCTAACAGAAACTGAGACGGATGAGCTATTAACTCAGACTAACCAAGCCTATAATACTCGGCTCAATGAGATACTATTAACGGTCCTGGCACGGACATTGTTTAAATGGTACGGTGGCACAAAAAGCCTCATTGCTCTGGAATCGCATGGTCGGGAGAATATGGAACTTGATATTTCAAGAACAATCGGTTGGTTTACCTCCATTTTTCCCATTGTCCTAGACATTTCAAATTCGGAGAAGTTGGACTATCAGATTAAATTTATCAAAGAAACGCTCCGAAATGTACCTCAAAATGGGATAGGGTATGGGCTCTTGAAATATATGAC
>LUTY01001242.1 GCA_001640045.1 Candidatus Thiomargarita nelsonii
ACTTCTTGTTGGGTAAACACTAAATAGCCTTGTGGACACACTAAACGGCGAAACTCTTGTAACACGGGGCTTGGATCAGCAATCAGGGAAAACACACCGATGCAGCTGATTGCTGCAAAACAGTTATCGGCAAAGGCATAGGGTAATTGGCTCAAATCTTGTAGCTGTATTTGTCGATAATGTCCAGTTTTTTTTGCATGATCCAACATATCGGGCGAAATATCAATGCCCGTCAGGTCCTCATAGCCTAATTCGGCTAAGGCTTGACCGACCAAACCTGTACCGCAACCGGCATCCAAAATCGGTTGATTTGTAGCGATATAATGCTGCATGGCATGAGCCGCCGTGCGGTAACATTGATACCCCCAATCATTGACCGATTGATCGTACACGGGTGCAAATTGGGTATAGCGCTCAACCACATCCAGTTTGGACAAATCAGTGTGTGCAAGATCGGATAAATCCAAAGTACTGCTACTCATGCTTCGATTTCCTGAATGATTTGTTCAATTTGAGTATACGGTTTGCGTGGAATCCGTTGTAAATAAGCAGCGGTATCCTTGCCATAACGCTCAACGAGTGGCTCAACCCAGAGTTGAGCAAAGTTTTTTGCACCGACCAGATAATACAAATAGCTGTTTGCCGCTGGCATCGGCACAGAAATCGCGTGACGCAAGGCATCCAAAGGATCATGGTGATAGGGTTTATCAACACGCTGTTGTACCAGAGACAAGGCATGTGCCAAATTGGTATTGCCACTGCCTAAACCCAAACCGTTTACTGTACCGTCAATGATTTGACAACCTGCATCTAAAGCTCTAAGTGGATTCACGGTTGCAAAGCCGGTATTATCATGAGCATGAAAACCCAAGATACCGTCCCAG
>LUTY01001243.1 GCA_001640045.1 Candidatus Thiomargarita nelsonii
GCTGAGAGCTGTTTTTGTCACACTCTTTTCCTCCTATTTGACCTCACACCTAAGCTAACTCGCTACCTTGGAGCGCCGTGGCAAGGCGGTTGAGTTTAGGGACATGGCAGATAAATCAATTACGCATTATAAATCAAGATAGATCCTAAAGCAAAACTATCAAAAAAAATAATTTTTTATCGTTCCCACGCTCCAGTGCAAAGTATTTTACAGTCTAATCCATTCTAGATCAACTTTTATTTGATCAAGGCGAGATTTTATCGCTAGGGATGCTCCAGCGCAAAATATTTGACAGTCTAATCTATTCTAGGTCAACTTTTATTTGACCAAGGCGAGATTTTATCGCTAGGGATGCTTGTACGGAGTGGTATCGAGGATTAAAGTTTTTTGACAAAAAACTTTATCCTCGAACAGATTTCTCCTATTGTCGAAATGACAAACTATAGCGGCTGTTAATTATTATCGGATACGTGTAAAATTTTGCTTTTAAATTCATTTTGATTAACTTAATGGCAGTGGAGCGTAGGATGGGTAGAGCATAGCGAAACCTATAACAAATTAAAGCATTGGCGGTGGTAAACAAAACTAATCGCAGGGGAGAAAATCCAAGCATTGAAGCGTGAGCAAGTTCGGCTGAATAAGGAAACTCAAGCGGCATTAAGATTGGCCAAAAAACCTGAGGCTGGAAAAATAAAATCTGATAACTAAAATGACACAAACAATTAATTTTATTCTCAACAACAAAAACATTAGCACCGATTTACCCTCCGGCAAGATAGTTTTAGATTTTCTGCGTCATTCGCTACGAGGGACTAAAGAAGCTTGTCGTGAAGGTGATTGCGGTGCCTGTCTGATTTTAGTCGGTAAATGGGATGGCAATACCG
>LUTY01001244.1 GCA_001640045.1 Candidatus Thiomargarita nelsonii
TTGGGGAGAGCGCAATAATGTTCCGGTGATTGCCCAGCATAATGGTGCCGATTCGGCTTCTGTGATTTTTGATGCTTTGCAGGCGGCGACAGCGCGTGGTATTGATGTCTTGATTGCAGACACGGCTGGGCGTTTACATACGCAAGCTAATTTGATGGAAGAATTAAAAAAGGTACGGCGAGTGATTAATAAACTCGATCCCGCCGCCCCCCATGAAACTTTGCTAGTCATTGATGCGGGCATTGGTCAAAATGCGCTTGTCCAGGCGAAGCAATTTCATCAAGCGATAGGGGTAACGGGTTTGACGCTGACTAAATTGGATGGTACTGCTAAGGGTGGGATTGTTTTTGCGATGGCTAAACAAACGGAGCTGCCTATCCGCTTTATCGGAGTTGGTGAGCAGGCTGATGATTTGCGGCGTTTTGAGGCGGCTAGTTTTGTTGAGGCATTATTAAGTCAATAAAAAGGAGTCGGCCAGATTTATCTTGGCAGACAAATTAATTGGAGGAATAAGCACAATATGGTCTATACCAAAAAACATCCGGCCCTACTTATCATGGGTATTATCATGTTAAGTTTGGGCGCATTGGTCGATTTTGGACTGATGGATGGCGTTATCAGCTATCTAGATATCTCAAAGCATATCGGTGAAATAACGAGTCTATCCTATATTTTTGGCGGCATCGCGCTTATTGTAGGATTGTGGCATTTTTTTGGTGAGCACAAAGAAGGTCACTTGGATTATTATTTGTCCACTATCGCCGGTGCCACTTTTATTTTGTTTATTGCGATGGCTATCCGCTGGTTTGTTGCTCCCTTGATAGCTGTATGGAGTCAATCTCTGGGACCCGTGATGGGGGATAAATATCTGCATGAAGTGCTT
>LUTY01001245.1 GCA_001640045.1 Candidatus Thiomargarita nelsonii
CGTGCCAACACCATTGAGCCTTACAAGGATGAAGAAAATGGTGAATGGAAGTTTTTAATGTTTGATGAGACCACCGGGGCACCTAAGATGCCGAAAGGCACCGTGGGACACCGTTGGCAATCCAAGCAGGGTCAGTGGAATTTAGAATTAAAAGATGGCCTAGATGATTCGCCCATTGCTCCCCTACTCTCCTTTATTGAGAATAGTGATGAGATCCTTCAAGTTGAATTTGAAGACTTTTCAAACGACAACGCGATGAACAAGCGTGGTGTGCCGGTGAAATATATCGAAACGGCTGAGGGTAAAGTCGCGGTCACCACCACCTTTGACTTGATGATGGGGCATTTTGGCGTTAATCGTGATTTAGGCGGCGAATATGCCAACAGTTACGATGAGTCTGAGCAGACTTATACGCCCGCTTGGCAAGAGAAATTTACGGGCATTAGCAAAAAAATCGTCATCAATTTTGCTCGCCAATTTGCCGACACGGCTGAAAAGACGGATGGCAAATGCACCGTCATCATTGGTGCTGGTATTAATCACTGGTATCACAATAATCTGATCTATCGAGGCCCGATCACGGCTTTGATGTTGTGTGGCTGTGTGGGTAAAAATGGGGGTGGCTTAGCTCACTACGTGGGACAAGAAAAATTAGCCCCCATTGCGCCCTGGAAAGCGGTCTCAAGTGCAGCGGATTGGGGGGCCTCTGCCCGGATGCAAAATGCCCCCAGTTGGCATTACATCCACTCCGATCAATGGCGTTATGAAGGCCCATTCTCCAAGTATTCTGCTTTAAAAGGAGATAATGAATGGACCGAGGGTCATGCGTGCCAACACCATTGAGCCTTACAAGGATGAAGAAAATGGTGAATGGAAGTTTTT
>LUTY01001246.1 GCA_001640045.1 Candidatus Thiomargarita nelsonii
TGCTTGGCGATTTTGTGATACATCATCGGCTGTGTTGCAAACGGATCATCTGCCTCCTTATGATCGATATAATCAGCGTCAAAGAATCCAGCTTAGGTGCCCGACTCAAATTGCCGGCTGAAGGAATAGATTTCAAAAAAGTACAAAGCGCGATAATTGAGATTAAAAATCCAAGCTTTTTATTAGAACATCTCAAAATGCTATTTCGGCAACTACCTTGCGCCGATGAAGATAATTTACAAAGCAAATTAACACCACAAATTGAATTTATTTTTGGTCCACCGGGCACCGGAAAAACGACTTATTTAGCTCAAAAAAAAATACTGCCTTTGATGCAGGAAAATTTAAAAATCTTAGTACTGACACCGACGAATAAAGTAGCGGATGTTTTAGTCAAAAAAATGATGCCAGAGACTGATTGGCTGATTCGCTTTGGCGTCACTGGAGATAATGAGATCGAAGCGGCTGGCTTATTAAAAGAAAAAACCTTTAAAATAAAGCAACTCAAAAAATGCGTACTTGTCACCACCATGGCTCGATTTTTATATGATGGATTTTCCACTTGTAAACTCAAAGACTATAAATGGGATCTTATCCTATTTGATGAAGCCTCTATGATTATGTTGGCACAAATGGCGTATGTACTTTATCAACAAAAGAATTGTCGCTTTATTGTGGCAGGCGATCCATTTCAAATACAACCCGTGGTGCTAGCCGATGCCTGGAAAGAGGAAAATATTTACAGCTTAGTTGAATTAAATAACTTTCAATCACCCAAAACGGTGCCACATAAATTCCCAATCACACAATTGACGACACAATATAGAAGCATTCCACCTGTAGGCAACTTATTCAGTCAATTTAGCTATTTTGGCATATTA
>LUTY01001247.1 GCA_001640045.1 Candidatus Thiomargarita nelsonii
GGCGCGATCTCCAATCAGTTCTGGCAAAGTAGCACTGCCCCCTTGTACCATCAGGCTATGATAAGCAAAGGGAGTCAGCGTCGTGGCACGAATGCCTATCATTGTCATGGCTATTTTCCTGTAAACCATTGATCAAAAAACGGCCCAATTTTGGCAGCGGCTTGTTGATAATCCGTTTCCATCTGTTGAGCGTCTGATTCAAAGCGTTTAACCAATTTTTTTTGATAATCGCCCACCTCATCAAGGTTCATCGCGACTTCATGCGCCTTGCTTAAACGTTCATGCAAATGAGCGCTTAACAATTCGACATTTTTGAACAAGGGATTATCAACTGTATTACCCAACATTTGCACGATTCTATAGGGCGAAGTTTCGGGCTGTTCAAAACGCCCCCCGTAAATACCCGCGATATGCGTCAGAATATTCGTGCCCGTGACAGAAGTTTGTCCACCGTAAGTGCCGGCAACGCCAAGACTTAACAATAAATGATCTAAGCCGATACGTGGCAATAAACAGCCGCGTGTTGAAATGACTTGTACCAGCAAAGTGCCCGGTTTCACAAAATGACGATTAAATAGATTGTCGCTGTTTTTCTTAGTCTCAGCATCAAACAGCGTACCATCTTCCATTGCTCGATTATGAAAGCTTTTATCAACACATAAATGTTTAGGCAAGACACTCAAAGCATCGGAGTAATTAACCGCCGCTTTGACGGGTAACACATTGCTATCCCATACCGTGGAATCTCCGAAAACCAGGCTATTCAAATCAAACCCCTCTGAGGGTTTCATTTTTTTCGTCAAGACGATTTTGTTTTGTGGCATTTTGCCGCCCGCTTTGAAGAGTCGCAATATTTGCAAACCGCGCCCCCGTTCAGGATA
>LUTY01001248.1 GCA_001640045.1 Candidatus Thiomargarita nelsonii
AATATATTCTTTTAAAAAACGCCGCAAAGCCCGTTTATTTGAGAATATGTCTCGAAGGGATTAATGTTCACCCTGAAATCATGGTACCTCAAGTCACCACCGCCCAAGAATTAAAGCGTGTCAAGGAGTCGGTGGATAGCATCCAAAAGGAAATCGAAAGCAGCCAAAATATCAAGCTGAAATTTCAGTTTGGTACCATGATTGAAGTGGTACGTGCTTGCATGAGAGCAGGGCACTTAGCAGAAGTGGCTGAATTTTTCTCCTTTGGCACCAATGATTTGACTCAAGCCAGCTTCTCCTTTTCGCGTGAAGATGCGGAAAATAAATTCTTGCCGCTGTACAACGAGTCCGGCATTTTGCAAGACAATCCGTTTGAAGTGCTAGATGTCAAAGGCGTGGGTCAATTGATGAGCATGACGGTAGAATGGGGACGCAAAACCCGCGCTGGTATGAAAATTGGGATTTGCGGAGAACAGGGGGGACATCCGGCATCCATTCGTTTTTGCCACCATATTGATTTAGATTATGTCTCTTGCTCGGCACCGCGAGTACCGATTGCTCGCCTTGCAGCAGCACAGGCTAAGTTGCTTGAAGATAAATATAGTAGGTAAAAATATCTACATTTATAGACATGTCTATAAAAAATGTTATAGAAATTTAGCTTGACTCAAATGACATTTGAGAGTATATTAGGTCCCGCGTTTTCAAGTGCAACTCTTGGCCACGTTTAACGTTGGGACTCCTTATGAGTCAGACATAGAGTTTGGAAAACGCTTGGTGGGCGGTGGCGGCGATGCTTGTAACTAATATGTTACCCTAAGCTCTGGCGAGGGGATAATGGGTTGATCGTTCCCATGTTCGGATTTATCAATAAGTCTCAA
>LUTY01001249.1 GCA_001640045.1 Candidatus Thiomargarita nelsonii
CTGATATAAACCACTTGAACAAATTTGCAATAAGCTCTTGAATTGGCAAGCAATGATAAAATAAGTCCACCATATGAAGATGCTATCCGGCAACATATAATTACCCCGATACTGGACATAGTATCAGATAATTATGAGGAATTAGAAGTGTGGTCGGAAGTAACTTTCACTGTAGATGAAAAACTGGATTTGGATGGAAAGCCTGACTATTTAATAGCACCCTATGCAGATAACGGTGGTATATCAACACCTCCAATTTGTGTAATGGAAGCTAAAGAAAAGGATTGGAAGAAAGGCTGGGCACAGGCTTTAGCTGAAATGTACGCCGCTTCTACTCAAGGTGCAAATATTTGTTACGGTGTTGTAACTACGGGAGAATTTTGGCAGTTTGGTAGATTGGAAGATGGTAAAATATTTACCAGAGATCCTATCAAACTATCTGCCATAGAGAACTTGCAAAAAGTTCTGAATACCTTAAATTGGTTGTTTAAGAAAGCAAGTGAGCAAGTACAATCAACCTCTAAATAATCGGGAACGCTACCATTTTTAAATAAGAAGAATTTTAAGCAAAATCAAAGCCTGACTGAACTGCCAAATCCCCAAAACAAAAAAAGCCCCTTAGCATACAATGCCAAGGGGCTTTTCAGCTCTTACAACGCCCTCACCTGATCCAAACTCAATCCAGTCGCACTGGCTATTTGTTCCTCAGAAATACCAAGGGCTTTCAAATTACGAGCGGTTTCCATCTTACCTTCTTCCTTACCCTCACCAAAACCTTTATCAAAACCTTTTTCCTCACCCTTCTTAAACTCACCCAGTTTGATTTCTTCCTCACCATATTCATCAAACATCCGCGCACGCTCTTCTGGTGTTACTTTAT
>LUTY01001260.1 GCA_001640045.1 Candidatus Thiomargarita nelsonii
CCTAAAACCATACATGAGCGGCACGATATGGCATTGGGTTTACAACAGGGGTGTTAAATTTGAGGTGATTTGGCTCGTTTTTTTTCACCCGATTTTTAAAGGCTTGTTGTCATTTCGAGCGAAGCAATAAATCTTTCCGGTGATGATTGGAAACAGATTTATCGCTCCGCTGGAAATGACAACAAGGGTGAAAAAAACTTGAGCGTTTAGCAACCCATTTAACACCACAGTTTACAACCCCGTCCATAAACCAGCATTAAGTACTTGCCTGACACAAAACGAGGCGAAGAAAATGAAGAGGCACGTTAAATTTTATCAGAAGTTAGCGTTGGCGGTTGTACTTGGATTGATCTTCTACTCATC
The DNA here is from genome assembly GCA_001640045.1 of Candidatus Thiomargarita nelsonii. Lineage (GTDB taxonomy): Bacteria > Pseudomonadota > Gammaproteobacteria > Beggiatoales > Beggiatoaceae > Thiomargarita > Thiomargarita nelsonii_A. Next base: position 364 of record LUTY01001260.1, read on the forward strand.
CAAATTCTTCGGTGTTCACGAACCTAATCCGCCAGAAACCGAGCCGCAACCGAAAGCGATCTCGCACTCTCAACACCGTAGCTTTACTCAGGTCATCTCGACTGAAAAGGATGACGGGAGAGATACCAACCGCCAGCCGCCAATCGTGAATCACACGATTCCAAATCTAACCACGACCACTCGGCAAAGTTTTACTTCCGAAGGCCCAAAATACTTGGAATTATTGAGGCTATTATCTGATAATGGCTCCGAGTTGGATCAGGTCGGCTGGGATGAGGCTTTTGACGATTTTCTGACTGATAAAACGGTACCGAGAGCCGATAAGCTGGATATGCTACGGCAGTTACTGACACAGTTTCATCCGGGAGTCCCCGCTTATGCATACCTATTAGATCAATTAGAAGATGCTGCACCCTTCGAGCTAACGGAAAGCTTGATGGCTGAGTATGAATATGCCTTAGAACCAGAGGTGAAACTGCGGCTATTGGAGGTGATGCGGGAATCGATACCAGATGCCCAGAATGAGGCTTATGAAGAAGATGAAGAGATGTATGAGGGAGATATGAACCAAGAGGAAATTCTCGCCATAATAAACGATCAAAAACAATGGTTACACGATTTATTGTCAATCGAGAACGGAGAGATTTATGAAAGTGAGTATATCTATGAAGAACACCTGGTGAGCTACGCTGCTGTTGCAACGCCGCCGGAGGTGATCTCGATGATGAATCGAGCCATTTTGGGAGACTATGATAATATTTCTCGATCGTCAATGATCGATGTAGCGATAAGTTTTACCTTGGACGAACAGCAATCCACGCCTTTTGATTTATTGCTTGAGAAGGCTCGGGAGTTTCCCGCAGACATCCAGCAGGAATTCTATAATCGGTTAGATATTTTTTTGGAGCAATCTACTCCGGGCTAAGCATAGCTAAATTTGTTTTATTTTTTAGGCATGGTTCAAAAACCACCCCCGAAAGGGCAAAGACATCATCAGCCACTTGTATAGCAATGGCTTCTTCTTTTCGAGCTTTGACCAAAGCCATCGATAAAGTGTTCCCAAGTAACGAAGTAAAAATCACGGTTAATGCGAAAAATCACGGTTAATGTAGGGGCAATCCTTTATGGTTGCCCTGATTTATCAATGGGCAACCACAAGGGATTGCCCCTACTCAAACACCATCCCCAAGCAACACAAACCCTGACCAATAATAAGGCTCTTCATAAGGTTTGATGGACATGACTTTTTGAGTTTGCAAACGGGCTTGCACCGTTTCGCTGGACATTTCTTTCAATTGCCGTTGTGCTCGTTGCAAAGCCAATGTCGGTGATAAGCCTTCCGCTAAGCCTTGATAAAAGTTTTCCATCAATAAGCGTGTCGAATCCTCATCAACATGCCACAGTGCCGCTAACACATTATGCGCCCCCGCAAACAGAAATCCAGACACTAATCTCATATATTCATCCGCAAGGGTAGGTTTAATTGGCGGCTCGGTTTTACAAGCACTTAAAACGACCAGACGAGGATTGGGGAGTCGCAAGCGGGTGAATAATTCTTTGGCTTCTAGGCTACCATCTGCTAATTTTAAGCCCGCCTTTAAGTCTGGTTTAAAAAAGCCGTGACAACCAAAATGTCCATGATGAGCGGTCTCTAAATATTGACGGACAGTTTTGAGCGACGCTTGTGAGCCCTCTAGTAGCACATCATCAGGCCGACAGTTTTTGATGCTGTGGCCTTCCATCTGGCCAGTAGGTAGAGTGCCGTCGGGGTTGGCGATAATGCAGCCCTTACCGGGCTTGGCTGGCTTGCGTTCATGAAGCAGGCGGAGTACCTGTAAAGCGGGGATGTAGCGCACCAGGTAATGTTCCACTAATAGTTCACCGTCGATTTTAAATAGGTGTAGTGGTAACAAGTGCCATGCTTGGTGGGGAATGAAGATAATTTCTTGCCAGTTGGCCGTTTTAGCCGCTTTGCGCGAAAATAAGCCGAACCTATTTGGTCGTTTCTTTTTAGGTTGGGGAATGTTGAGCAGTTGATTGATCGCCAAACCTAAGGTTGAGGTGAGCCAGTCGCTCATTTGGTTCGTTTCAGTAACACACTTGTCATGAATGATATTGTTTCGGAAGGTATTGACGCGATCCGTGACTTGTTGCACCTTTAACTCTACTCGCAGCGGCGCGTGTACTCCTTGGGCAGTGATGGCGTAGAGGTGCAAATAGTCAGGACGTTGATCAAAGGCAATCACTAGGCTGTTAGCAGGTAACAGGCGAGTGATTTGCTCAGATTCTAGGGGGCATGGGGAAATGGCCTCACCAAAAGCATTGTCTTGTTCGGCGATGGCGCAGCGTACTTTATCAAGTTCTTGTTCTACCACGGCTTGTTCTTGCCAGAGTTGGGCTTCTTGTTTCGGAGTGCGCTTGACAGTTCTTGTGATTGGGGCAAAAAAGCAGCTATCAGCTGTGTTGCCCACGAGTTGATTAACGAATTCATCTAAACGTGTACTCAGTTGGACGTATTGGGTGCGTAACTGTTCGTCAATTTGGCTACTTAACTCTGCGCGTTCGCGGAGCAGTTGTTCAACTAGGGAGCGAGATTTACTACGTTCTAAGATAAAGTAGGCTTGCTCAATGTAATTGAGTTCTAAAGCTAAATCGGCAGCAAGGTGGAATAGGGGCATATTTTGTTCTAACAGTAAAACTTTGGCTGTAGGATTCAAAAATGTTTCCAACCAATCCAAACCTAGCTGTGCTAATTCAAAGCCGCGTGGCTTGTCAGGATAGGGGGGACGTTGGGGATTGCGGTACCAGTCTGCAATAACTCGGATCATTTTGATAGCATCAGGAAAGAGTTGGCCTGTAGCCTGTAGCTCTTGCAACAGAGAGAGTGAAGCTTGGTAATTTGTTTCTGCTGCTGAGAAGTCGCCAATGTTTTTT
>LUTY01001251.1 GCA_001640045.1 Candidatus Thiomargarita nelsonii
CACATCGCGTTTATATAACATCCTTGTAGTTTTTTTCTTAAAGTTGCAAAGCCCGTTTAAGACGTTCTACACTACGTCTTTGCCCGATCAAATAAACCGTCACATCAATCGGTGGAGACACTGCGCCACCAGTCACCGCAACCCGCAAGGGCTGGGCAATTTTTCCCAATTTGAGCTCATATTGTTCAGCCACCGCATGAATGACAGCATGAATCGCCTCCGCATTCCACTCTGTCAGGCGCGACAGTCGATCACATAAATCTGTCAGCGGCGTATGAATGGCTGGCTTGAGGTGTTTTCGCACCGCTTTTTCGTCAAATTCAACTGCGTCGGTATAAAAAAAGCGGCTATTTTGTGCCATTTCTTTTAGGGTTTTGGCTCGCTCGGCTTGCCCCGCTTGAAGGTTGAAAACCGTTGTAAAAATGATTTTTCATCAAACACGTCTTGTTTAAAGATTATGCCACCAAAGCGATAGCGTCGCTTGCTGTCGAAAGATAACAGAACACTGGCAGTGTAGGCTTGTTCATCAATACGGATTTCATTTTGAGTAAACTCGGCATCAAAATAACCGCGTTCTTCGGCAAGGTTGCGTAAAATGCGCTTAGTTTTTTCATAATTAGGGTGGTTGAGATTGTCACCATCTTTCACAGGCAAATCAGCCCATTGTTTTTGAAAAACCTTATCCTGTTCAGCGTCTCCACTGAGATTTTTTTTAACCGTTATTTTGAGAGGCTTTCCTAAATCAATCTTATAGTGTGCTTTCCACACTTTTTGCTTGTGTTTTGGGCGTTTCAAATCGGATTTCACCTTGACATTATAATAACCAAAGGGCTTTAAAGCTTGTTTGATTTCGTCGGGTGCTTGTTTATTTAAACGCTC
>LUTY01001252.1 GCA_001640045.1 Candidatus Thiomargarita nelsonii
GGTGTCATGTCTTTTCTCAGGGCCTGGGGTATTATCGAAATATTGTGTGGTGCTGTATTCTGAATCCCACCCATGCCACCATTTGTAGACGAAAAATGTCCAATCCCATTTTTGTTCCTCAAAGATTTTGATGCAGTCGCGGATGTATCGGTAGGATCCTCCACCGGTTTTTTCGAGGTTGTTAGGAAATTCCGGATCATTGGGGTTCTCCAGAGGAAGGGCCCATCGAACAGCATTGAATTCTCCAATGAACATTTGCACGCGGTAGCGCTGGGCAAAGTCAATCGCTGGCTGCATGACGTTTTTTAATTCTTCTGCATCCCAATAATGATTTTCAATGACTCCGGGATATTCATATCGAGGGCCGCTCTCCCAAGGATTGTTGAGAATGCCCTGATAAGTGAAGGCGTGGGGCTTGTACATATGAAAGGTGTAAACCACATTGGGCACATCAATCGGATTCATCATGTTAAAGCCAAAGGGCTGCCCCGCATGTGGCGGAGGCACAATAATGGCTGTTTCCGGATCAATCAGACGAATCTCTTTGGCTGTTTTTTCAGCGAGTTCATCAGAAAACCTCAGATTTGAAGGAACTGTTTTAAAGATATCGAAGGGTTCATTGAAAAGCTCGTATCCCCAGATATGATCCTCATTTTTATATTTTCTGGCGAGCCTTTTCCATATTTTGATGAATCGCTGCTGACATGCTTTTGAATTCCACAAATCATAAACAATGCCATTTTCTTCATACATGGGGGCAACATGCAGATCCAAAAGCACAAGAATATCATTTTTTCGGCATTCGGGCAGAATGCGAAGATGAAATTGTTCCAGTTCATGTCTGAATCTTGTTTCATATTCATCCAGACTGGCAGGAAT
>LUTY01001253.1 GCA_001640045.1 Candidatus Thiomargarita nelsonii
AGCCTCAGTCAAAGCGGATGGTATTGAGTTTGACACCATTGTTCATGCCTTAAGCTATGACAACAATCAAGAAATTCAAACGCTGACAGCGTTGAAAAAAACCCAATACCGGGGCGTTTTCAGTCTACTTTTTCTCATCAAGGCTATTTCAAAACAAGCCCCTGAGTTGGCAAGCTTAGTTGTTGTTAGCAGTCGGGCTCAATCGATCCAAGCGGATGAATTTATCTCATACGAAAAGGGTACCTTGAGAGGTATTGTAAAGACCATTTCTCAAGAATTATCCAATCTCGTTTGTAGACATATCGATCTTGAGGCCAAAGATATAGAAAAGGATTCTGCACATCTCCTTTCTGAGCTAAAATACGATTATCGGGATATTGAAATTGCTTATCGAGACAGCGATCGTTACATTTCATGCCTGAAAAAAGTGGACTTTTCAACGGCAGAAAAAAGCCCAATACCCTTTAAAGAGGGCGGATTTTATGTGATCACCGGCGGCCTTGGGGCCATTGGGACAGAGATAGCCAATCTCCTATTAATGCATTATAATGCACGACTGATTTTGACAGGAAGAACTGAACTCTCTCAAAACCCTGACAAGATGAATGCCTTAAATCGGCTAAAAAAGGCCGGCAGCGGTGAAGTGCAATACCATGCCATAGATACCTGCGATCTTGAAGGGCTTAGGACAATGATAAAAAACACTGAAAAAGCTTGGGGAGAGAGGCTATCAGGTATTATTCACCTAGCAGGTGAGGCTAATATGGATTACCATCAGGACAGTTTAGATGCCCATCATCTGGTAAATGAACAGCTTGCGGTCTATGAAAAGCTGTTTCATGCCAAGGTTTATGGGACATTTGTCTTAATGGAATTAAT
>LUTY01001254.1 GCA_001640045.1 Candidatus Thiomargarita nelsonii
GTCTCTAAGTCAGCCCCGCTTGTGGGATCGGACAATGTGACGGTAAAAGTTTTATTACCTTCACTCGTGCTGTCATCGATAAGCGTTATCGTCAAAGTTTTGTCGCTACTATCACCATCCAGCCAAGTCAGCCTACCAGTGGCTCCGACATAATCAGTGCCATCTAAGGCGGTGCCATCTACTGTGGCATAATCCACTTCTAATGTGCCATTTATGTCGCCACCTCGACGGACGGTGAGGGTGACGGTGCCGGCATTTTCAGCTATTTCAACGGTAAGTGTGGTAAATCCAAAACCAGGACAAGGTGTTTGAGTGGTTGCCCAATCAGGGTCATGCTCATTAAGCCAAGCGATAAGGGCAGGTGAGGAAGCCGTTAAGTGGTTGTAACCTAAACTTAAGTTTAAGTCTGTAGTCTCAAGCTTCATCAACGAAAGAGGGATGTTTCCGCACAGTTCATTGTTATCCAGATGGATAAATAGAATACGGAAAGAGCCGCTGAGTTGGTTGTTCGACATACCCATATTCCACAAATCGATCATGTTCGCCAACTCCGCTGGGATTGAACCGCTGAGTTGGTTGTTATTCAGAAAGAGACCCTCCAACTGACTCAAGTTCCCAAATTCCCATGGAATAGAACCGCTGAGTTGGTTGTTAGACAGAATGAGCAATAACAAATTGCTTAAGTTACCCAGTTCCGACGGGATAGAACCGCTGAGTTGGTTGTCGCGCACCTCGATAGCCCTTACATGTCCACCGGCACATCCCACTCCAAACCAACTACAAGGCGTATTTGTCACATTCCACCCCGCGTTATATCCCCAATTTTCACCATCAGTACTATCATAAAGCGCAATAAGTGCTTCACACTCCACCGTTGG
>LUTY01001255.1 GCA_001640045.1 Candidatus Thiomargarita nelsonii
AGCTATCTGGTGAACTAATCAGCATATCCACAATATTACCTTATGGCATTAGCTTCCTGTCCAATCCTACCCAGTGGGGGCGTTATTTGTTGGCTTTTGTTATTGATTATTCAAACCTCTATCTTTCCTGATAGGGCCATAACCACTGTTTTTCCTCGTTCCTTTATGATGTCTAAGACCTGTTTAGGCGAAGCACATACTCCGGGATAGCTTGTGGTTATTGTTATTGTTGTGGCGGTCGGATTGAGTCTAATTGAGTCCTCAATCCCTCTATTCCAGTGTGTCCTGGTACATTTCGAAGCTTAGGCTCTTTCTAAGTCGTCGCCATGTAGGTTAAGCTTGCCTTTCTTCCGTTTATGGCTTTTGTCCCTTGCACTGACTAGATAGGAGCCGTCCTATCCAATCGGGCCATGCTTTCTATCCGACCGACGCGATAGATGGGTTTACGATAGACAGTCGTCCCCACACCATCAGAAAATTTCTATAGTCCTATAAAGGACATATATTGACGTTTATAAAATATTAACCTAAGTCCTGCCGACTTTTAGGTTCTCTATTTTTTTCGATTCGATCGAGTCGCACCAATTAGTTGTACTCAATCTCTTAACAACAAATCCGCGAGTCAAGGTTTTTCTTGATTTAATCCGAAAATGTCGGCAATTTTCTGAGTTTGGCAAGAGTCAGTAAAGCATCCAAATCGGCTCTAGTTGACCAAAGGATATTGTGTTGACGCATTAAAGCATCAGCTTTTTTAGTCACACCATCATGAGCAAACAACCAAACACGGAGAATATCCAAACCCTTTCTCTTATTGAGTTCTTCCGCTTGTTCAAGGAGACGTTCAACAGCAGAGGGCTCTACCTTTCTCCCTTCCCA
>LUTY01001256.1 GCA_001640045.1 Candidatus Thiomargarita nelsonii
TAGCTTTGACCGGTTCTAATAAGCTGCCTTTGAAGTCTTTGGCGGATATGATTAAGGGGAAGCAGGGGCGTTTTCGTCAGAATTTATTGGGTAAGCGGGTGGATTATTCGGGGCGTTCTGTGATTGTCGTGGGTCCGACTTTGCGTTTACATCAGTGTGGCTTGCCTAAGAAAATGGCCTTGGAATTGTTTAAGCCTTTTGTGTTTGGTAAGTTGGAATCGAAAGGGATTGTGACCACGATTAAAGCCGCTAAGCGTATGGTTGAGGTTGAGAAGGGTCATGTTTGGGATATTTTGGAGGAGGTGATTCGGGAGCATCCGGTGATGTTGAATCGTGCGCCGACTTTGCATCGTTTGGGGATTCAGGCTTTTGAGCCGATTTTGATTGAGGGTAAGGCTATTCAGTTGCATCCGCTGGTGTGTACGGCTTTTAATGCGGATTTTGATGGTGATCAGATGGCTGTGCATGTGCCTTTGTCAATTGAGGCGCAGTTGGAGGCACGGACCTTGATGATGGCGAGTAATAATATTTTGTCGCCGGCGAATGGGGAGCCGATTATTGTGCCTTCTCAGGATGTCGTGTTAGGGCTCTATTCTATGAGCCGTGAACGGATTGGGGCGCGTGGTGAGGGGATGAAGTTTGCGAATATTGAGGAGGCGCATCGTGCTTATGAGACTAGGGTGGCTGATTTAAATGCTAAGGTGAGGGTGCGGTTTTTATCAGATAGCCGTCATGAGTTATCTGTTATTAAGCCTTCTGAGAATGCTGAGACGGTGAGGGTGACTGTGGAAACGACGATTGGGCGGAGTTTGCTTTATGATATTTTGCCGCCGGGTTTGTCTTTTGACTTAGTTAATCGAAATATGACTAAAAGGG
>LUTY01001257.1 GCA_001640045.1 Candidatus Thiomargarita nelsonii
TTGACGAGTACCTGTCTCAGATTGACTGGCGCGTTAATGCCAACGCCAATCAAGGATATTCTCTGGGGGGCCTGATTTTAAATGTGTCAGGCAAAGTCATTGCCAACTACTGGCTCAATCACGTTTACCCGCCTGAAATAGGTGAAGCCCATCGTGCAGGGGATTTGCATATTCATGATTTAGATATGCTCAGTGGCTACTGTGCCGGCTGGGCATTCCTTTGCAGAGCAAAGGAACGAGAGGCAACGAGAGAGTGAGCTCATGTAGGGCTCCTTAAGCGATAGCGTATCCACCTGATTCATATATAAATATCGGTGGATTAAGCGATAGCGTATCCACCCTACCATGGTTGGTTTTAGGCGGCACGATATGGCATTGCGCCGGCGCGTGGGAACCAGACAAAACTTGATCGCCGATTTAAAAATACAATATATATTTCAAATATATCATTTTTATTAATTATAGTAATAATAACTTTTTGTTATAGTTATTTTAACTAATTGAAAAAATAAATATAAAATTCTTTGCTCCGCGTCGATGCAGGCATTCCTTTGCCTCGCGTGGGAACGATAAGAAAATCATAGACATATAAAAAATATTTATAATAAGGATTTAATAAAAATTTGTAATTGATTCAAATTGTTCCCCCAAAATATTATCAATAAACGACTGATAATATTAAAAATATTAAAATTTGACAATTCGAGAGCCTAACTTTATAGTTGCGCGGCTCTCATTTCCCCAAAGCCATTTAACTGATAACTGATAACTGAAATGACTAAAGATAGACAAGGAGATAAAACCCTAATAGATGTAGAGGTATCTGTTGACGAGTACCTGTCTCAGATTGACTGGCGCGTTAATGCCAACGCCAA
>LUTY01001258.1 GCA_001640045.1 Candidatus Thiomargarita nelsonii
ACTTATGGCTCTTGAGAGGTACGCCACCTTCAGATGGAAAGGAAATTGAAATTATCATTAAAGAGTTTGAATTTATTCCTTTTCCTGACATCAAAGCCAACGGTTCTGATGGACCAATAACAATCAATAGCAATGAGCCACTGGCTATTACTGTTGGTCTTAATCCCAAAGGTCAGTTAAATCAGGCTGATTGGTGGGTAATAGCTGGTACGCCCTGGCACAAGTGGTATTATTATGAGCCTCCTAGCTGGGGAGAGACGGATTTAAATAAGCTTTCTGTAAGCTATCAGGGACCATTAGTTAGCATAGAACCTCCCATCGAAGTATTGAATGAGTTCGGTGTACTAGCTGAAGGTACCTAGGTTTTTTATTTTGGTATTGATTTGAACCTGAATGGCTCGTTAGATGTGAATCAATTGAATTATGACAGTGTGAGCGTTAAAGTACAAAATCAAGCAGAGAAACCGAGCATTGAATTGACCTCTATACCCCCTTATGGCCGTTTTGAGGATTTGAAAGGACGCGCCTTGGGGCTCAACCCAAATGATTACAAAGTGGCGGTTTATATTTAGGTTTCGGGATGGTGGAATAAGCCGTCTTGGACTGAAGCGCTGACGGCTATTAATACTGATGGTAGTTGGAACTGTGATATTACCACCGGTGGCGTTGACGAAACCGCCACCAAAATCGTGGCCTATTTACTGCCAAATGGCTATTCCCCGCCATTAATGGGAGGAGAAGCCACTTTGCCACCAGAACTTGATGCTCATGCGGTGGCAAAGGTTGAAGCAACCCGTTCACCATAGCGAGCGTAGGGTGCGTCCCACGCACATTTTTTAGGGGATTTGATTAACTGTTCCCTTTATTTATCCAC
>LUTY01001259.1 GCA_001640045.1 Candidatus Thiomargarita nelsonii
CATCAAACTGTTATCTGTTTCTATCTGAACATATTTATCTTCAAAAGAAACCCCATTGATTTCGGTTACGTCATCGTATTCACCCTGCGTTTCATTCCAACGCGGTTTCAATTCCGATGGGAACAGTCCTTGTATTGAAGTCACTTCATTGAAAATAAAACTACCCAGTTTATAACAACCATATTCATGTTCTTCGTCAAAAGGTTCAAAATGAGGGTGAGCTTCTGTGAGTAGCAATTCCAAAAACAATACCAAAGAATCATGCTCTTTTTGCCAGCCCAACAGATATGAATCCATCAAATCGACGGCTTCAATACCAAGCGTTTTCATAAAATACCTCTTCAATCTTTTTTAAGTATCTGAGCAAAATGTTCAAGTTTTTTTCTGTGAGTACAACTAACAGCAAATAACGAATAAAACCTTCAATGTTCCTGAGCATCATCTGGCAAAAATTAGCTCATAACCTTACTGGAGCATGGGCAGCGAGGCTTTTCTTGGTAACAATATGACCAAAACCATCCTCTCGCTGACCATTACTGTTCCATAAGGTAACTCTAGGATACCTGCTATAAGGCCCGAGTCCAGATTGAGTGCTTGCGGGCTTAATTTTCATTCTTCTTACCCCGTTTTCATCTTGCCAGGTTTCAAACCCAGCGGGCGTGAGATGTGCCATTGTCCACCCTTTAGAACTTGCCCACGTTCTTAAATCATTTGCCGTTGGCGGTTGGATAAACAGACCCTCTGGTCCATGCCATCTTCCTGATATTGAATTAAACCTAAATGGTTCTGGCATAATTTTTCAGATACCAACAAGTAGCCAAATATTAATTGATTTTTTTATTACCTCCCAATTTTTCTTGAAGCCGGATTAATC
>LUTY01001270.1 GCA_001640045.1 Candidatus Thiomargarita nelsonii
TGAGTTTGCCGCACCGTCCGTAACGTTTTCTCTCTCGCTAAACCAAACGTTACGAAGCCTGTTGCAAACCGGCTCCAGCGACGTAGTTACCTTTTTTTAAGAGAAAGTAAAAATGAAAGTTTTTTTTATTGTGCCCCCAGAACTTCACTTTATTGAAGCATACAACACGAAGAAAGTAGATAAAGGAAGAGAGTTTCGTCAGAAATTAGGTATTCTGGCTGTTGCAGGTTATTTACGCGATGTGGGTGGAATTACGCCGCGCATTATAGATTCCTTGGCTGACATGCTATCTCTTGAGGATATAAGGAAGATTCTTAAGAAAGAACAGCCCGATATTGTAGGCTTTAGTGTGTTGACTTTTAATATTCTGGACTGTTTGGAGGTTGTCAGGATAATAAGTGAAGTTAGTCCGGCAACAAAAGTGTGCTTTGGTGGTTTTCATCCAACAATTTACCCACTGGAAACGCTTTCACTCCCGGGCGTGGATTTTATCGTCATGGGGGAAGGAGAAATAACCTTTACAGAACTTGTCTTGACTCTAAAGGATTCCCCACATGCAAAAAATAAAGAACCGGGTAATCTGAAAGAGTTAGGGGGAGAAACTAATAAGAATAAGACAATACCGATATTAGATTTAACGGACTCTTCAACAGAAAAGAAAAAAGGGTTTGCCGCCATTGATGGGTTAGGTTGGAAAGATCAAAAAGGCAGACCGATCTTGAATGCGCCTAGAAAACCGGTTGCTAAACTCGACACATTTCCGATGCCAGCACATGATCTGATTGATCTGGAGAAATACAGCCTAGTCCTTGCAGAGGATGCTAAAGTGGCATCAATTCAAACCTCCAGAGGATGCCCTTCAAAATGCACTTTTTGTGATATTCGATTAACAAGGTATCGGTATCGTAGTGCTGAACATGTGATGGAAGAAATTAAGTTCTTGACAGGGTTAGGTATCAGAGAGTTTTTCTTTCTTGATGATACTTTTACCATCAACAAGAAACGGGTTTATGAACTTTGCAACTTGCTGATAGAGAGCAAGTTAGATATCAAATATAAAATCAGTTCCCGAGTTGACCGGGTTAATCAAGAAATGCTGGATATGCTTGCAGCATCAGGTTGCTACAGAATCCATTATGGAGTCGAAACCGGTTCACAACGATTATTGGATTATCTTGAAAAGGGGGTAACGCTTGAACAAACCATTAATGCCTTTAAAATGACAAAAAAGGCGGGGATTGAAACCTTTGCTTATATGATGATTGGGATTCCAACGGAAACAAAAGATGACATTGAACAAACCATTCAGTTTGTCAATAAGTTACAACCTGATCGCGTCAACTACTCAATTTGCTCGCCGTTTCCAAAAACCAAACTGTACGAGACGGCGTTAAACAATGATCCAACCATGGAAGATTACTGGGGAGAATTCGCCAAGAATCCAGAGCCTAATTTCAAAATCAGAACGCTAAATGAGTATTTCACACAAGAAGAACTGCGTAATATCCAAGATAAGGCACTGAAGAGATTTTATTTCTCGCCTCGTCAACTAGCTAGAGAAATATACCATACTAGGTCTTTTAAACAGCTATTGCTAAAAGCAAAATTTGGCATGAGATTCCTATCACCTCGATTTAAATAACTCTATCAAAAGGAGTATTATTGTTGCATATTCTTATACAATGCATTAATTACCCGCCTGAAATTGTAGGTGGTGGTAAATATACGGGGGAAATGGTGGAATGGCTGGCTGCTAGGGGACATAAAATCAGTGTCATTACGGCTCCTCCCTTTTATCCTCAGTGGAAAATAGGGGAAGGATATTCTGGTTTGGCATATCGTCAAGAAAAGCACCATGGTGTAGAAGTAATACGATGCCCATTATGGGTACCTTCTAAACCTTCAAGCCTAAAGCGCGTTTTAGTCTGGTTATCATTTGTCATACCGGCAGCCCCTATTGTGTTTTGGAAAATAATAAGAGAACAACCGGATGTCGTTTTTGTTATTTACCCCTATCTATTCGCAGCCCCTTGGGTTCGGTTAGTATCTCTATTGAGTAAAAGCAAGACATGGTTGCATATTCAGGACTATGAAACAGATGCGGCATTTGAACTTGGTTTTTTCAAGTTGAAATTTGTCCGATGGTTTGCAACACTTTTTGAAAATGGATTATTACGTTCTTTTAATCGCGTATCAACAATATCCCGCCGTATGCTAGAACGCCTCAAACTAAAGGGTGTTTTACCTGAAAAGAGCGTTTTTTTTCCTAACTGGGTAGACACCCAGATGATTTTTCCTACCACAAACAGCGAAGCCTTTCGCGCTCAGTTTGATTTATCGACTAAAAATTTTGTCGCTTTATACTCTGGCAATATGGGAGTCAAGCAAGGACTTGAAATCCTTATTGAAGCGGCAAAAAAATTGCAAAATAAGCCCAACATTATGTTTATACTTTGTGGTGATGGAGCAATACGAGAACAGTTAGTTCAACAAGCGCAAAATCTTAACAATGTCAAGTTTATTCCCTTACAACCTTATGAAAAACTAAACCAATTGCTCAATATGGCGGATGTTCATCTTTTACCCCAACGTGCAGACGCGGCGGATTTAGTCATGCCATCTAAACTGAGTGGCATGTTAGCCAGTGGTCGTCCCATTTTAGCGACAGCAAATCCTAGCACACAAGTTGCGGATACTGTTAAAAATGCGGGCTTAGTCGTGCCACCGGGAGACGTTGGTGCTTTTGTAGAAGCCTTATTGTTTATGGAATCCAATCAAGAACAGTGTCAGGAATGGGGCAAGCGGGCGCGGGAAATTGCTATCCGAGAATGGGATAAAGAACAGATATTGTTGAAATTTGAACAAGAATTAATCATAACTACACGGATTGCTTATAATAAAGGATAAAAAAAACCTGCATGAAAGCAGTATTTGTGGAATCATCCCTATTTTAAAAATATTGTTCAAAGTATTTGAGTGATGAAGAATATTCGAGATTTCAGTTTGAATTGTTGGCAAATCCGTACCGAGGTGATATTATTCAAGGTACTGGTGGACTTATAAAAATTCGAGTCGATATTAAAGGCAAAGGTAAGCCTGCCGTACTTTGGAAAACTGGGAGCAAGGCCATCAGAGTGAAGGGAGAATTTTCAAAATTATTGTCAGTGTTGGAATCCCTTAAAAAACAGAAAGCGGGTAGAGATAAACCGATTGTTCGGGTCAATGTAGGGGCAATCCTTTATGGTTGCCCTAGTTGTTTTATGCACGTTCCTAAGATCAAGGTAGAAACTAA
>LUTY01001261.1 GCA_001640045.1 Candidatus Thiomargarita nelsonii
TTATATTCGCGGGAATATTTACATTGAGGTGCTGTGTCTTTAAACGCTGGTAAAGCAAAGGCGTGACACCATGTCTGCGCGATTGTTGAATGACATCATTCCAATCAGAGTTTGATAGCTGTTCAAGCCTAGCGGCTCTGGATTCGTCATGTTCCCCACTCAGACAGTAAAGTAATAATTCGTTGGCGGTTTCGTGATTCATAGTAAAAATCCTTATGTGTAATACTGGGCTTGGGTTTCAAATAGGTACGCATACGTTCCACCGAGTCGCATCAGTTCTTCATGGGTGCCGCTTTCGGTGATTTTTCCACCGTTCAGTACATAGATGCGATCAGCCATTCGGACGGTCGATAACCGATGGCTAATAAGAATAGCCGTCTTGCCTTGAGCGAGTTGATGAAATTTTTTAAAAACTTGGTATTCTGCCTTGGCATCCATGGCACTGGTTGGTTCGTCAAGTACAATAATTTGCGCGTCGCGTAGAAACGCCCGTGCAAGTGCGACTTTCTGCCACTCTCCAATACTCAGTTCTTCACCATCCTCAAACCACTTGCCCAGTATGGTTTCATAGCCATTCGGCAGACGGGATATCACATTGTCTGCGCCTGAATGTCGCGCTGCGGTTACAATTTTTTCGTGATCAGACGGCAGATCGATATTTCCAAACCAAATATTTTCTTGAGCGGTCAAATGATACTTTGCATAATCCTGAAAAATAATGCTGATTTCACGCCGTAATGCTGTTGTTTCAAATTGGCGTAGATCAATACCATCCAGGGTGATGCTTCCCTCTGTCGGATCGTATAAACGGCACAATAGTTTGATCAGGGTGGTTTTACCTGCGCCGTTCTCTGCGACTAATGCGATATGTTCC
>LUTY01001262.1 GCA_001640045.1 Candidatus Thiomargarita nelsonii
GTGCTGAGACAGCGGCACGTCGTTACACTGAGATCGTGAAAAAGGCGCTACCTTTCATACCATCTGTTGTGACTTGGTACTTAATAGCATCCACAAAAAAGTCATAAACTATCATGTACGGGCTGGCAATTGGGTGAGAGAATGGCACGGTATTTATCGGCTGGTGCGTTTTCCACCGCACCAAGATTCTGAACTCGCGCTCTGACACTTTGGTCACCCACAGGCTATTTATTCGCATGAAACGGCGTTGCGAATATTTGATATTTCGGATATGATGCCGGCGAAACTCCATCTCACGGTGCCCAAGGACTTTAGAAAAAAGTCCCCTAAGTGTTTGGTACTTTATCCGCCAAGCCCTCAAATTTTCTCGTTCCCACGCTCTGCGTGATAATATTTTGGCTCGTCCAAGATAAATCTTGGACTCCTTTTATACCTGAAAAAGTAATGGAGATTTTTTGAATGAGTGAGTCCCCCAAAATTATAGAGGTTGATATAAACAATTTTGCCGTCGAAGTGTTGGAAAAATCAAAAAAAGTGCCTGTACTGGTTGACTTTACTGCCGATTGGTGTGCGCCCTGTCGAGTCATGATACCCATCTTGAATAAGCTGGCGGCAGAATCACAAGGACAATTTATCATTGTCAAAGTGGACACCGATGAGCAACAAAAATTAGCCGGACAACATGGCGTTCGTGGCTTACCCACATTTAAACTTTTTCGGCATGGCGAAGTCGTGGAAGAAACTTTTGGGGCGCAACCTGAAACGGTGCTACGCGACATGATAGATCGTCATATAGATTTTCAAAAAAAGGTCGAGCTATAAAGACCTCAGAGGTTTTGGATACGAAGTGGCGGGACGCCCAACCTCTGAGGT
>LUTY01001263.1 GCA_001640045.1 Candidatus Thiomargarita nelsonii
GAATTCAAAACTTGCCACCACTGGCGCATGAGCGCTAGGACGTTCTAAATGGCGTGTATTATTTATCCATGTCAAAAAGACAACCTGAAATGGTGTGATCACAAGTCAAAAAAACGTAGAACTAAGAGTGATAGTTAATTTGACTCTGACCCCATGGATAGCTTGTGCGGAATGTAGGATTAAGAGAAGAAAAACGAAATTATCAAAGCATGAAAAAAAGAATTTACATTGAAACCAGTATCCCAAGCTTCTATTATGAAAATAGAACCGATGCGGCGGCAGTATCTCGTCGAGAATGGACACGTCAGTAGTGGGATAATCATCGCAATGCTTATGAATTAGTAAGTAGTCAAGCAGTAGTTGATGAATTAAATAACGGTGACTACCCTGATTCTAAAAGACAAAATTGTATTGCGTTATTGGATAATTTGCCCTTTCTACCGATTGAAGAAGAAATTGCAACAATTGTTAAAACTTACTTGCAACACAAGCTAATGCCATACAACACGAGTGGAGATGCTTTACATCTTGCTATTGCATCTTACCATAAGTGTGATATATTGCTTTCTTGGAACTGCAAAAATTTGGCGAATGCGAATAAGTTTAATCATATCAGATATGTCAATAATCTTTTATCGCTATATGTTCCGATTTTGACTACACCGCTTGAACTTTTAGGAGAACCCCATGATTAAGGAACCGACTTTAGAATCTATTTGGGAAGCACGTCGTCGTATTTATGCGAAATGTGATAATGATCCGGTTAAGCTGGTTCAGTATTATATAGAACGTCAAAAAGAAAATCCTGAACGTTTTACGTCATTGCCAATAGCACCTAAACGACAAGTAAGTCCGCGTAGCCTGAGCTAATTC
>LUTY01001264.1 GCA_001640045.1 Candidatus Thiomargarita nelsonii
CGTAAACTCAATGAAAATCTCGTTAAGCAGTTAACGGGTGATGCCATTTTGAAGGCGCGTTACATGCGACAAAACTTTTTTGAGTTTAGGCAAGAACACAAGATTTGGCTAGCGACTAACCACTTGCCGCGTGTGACGGGCAATGACTTTGCCATTTGGCGACGATTACCCGTGATCCGTTTCGAGGTAACTATCCCTGAGTCTGAGAAAGATAAACAACTCCCGCAAAAATTAGCTGCTGAGTTGCCTGGCATTTTGACTTGGACAGTAAAGGGCTGTTTGGCGTGGCAGCGTGATGGCCTTCAATTACCAGCCTCGGTTGTAAATGCTACTGAGGAATATAGGGCTGATCAGGATGTACTTTCTGCGTTTTTTGAGGATTGTTGTGTGATCGTACCGGGGGTGCAGGTAAAAACCGGTGAATTGTATAAGGCTTATGTGGAGTGGTGTGAGGCTAATGGGGAAAAATCCATAGAAAATAACCGTATTTTTGGTAAACAATTATCGGAACGTGGTTTTAAACCGCATAGGAGCCATGGTGTACGTTATTGGCAAGGTATTGGTTTGATAACAGTACAAACTGAGGTGAATTGAACTGATGTGGGTGCCGTTTCTAACGGCACCCATGGCACCCATAATTTTATTTAACGGCACCCGCGAAAACCCGCATCAAATAAGGCTTTAGAGCCAAAAAATAGCCCGGGTGCCGTTGGGTGCCGTTAAATGTAGCATGACGGCTCGCGAAAAATCTCATGATCTGGTTAACTGACATTCAACGGCACCCAACGGCACCCGAGTCAAAAAACAACAATTATATTTTATAAAACAGTAGTTTATGCGGGTGCCGTTGAGTCTATAAAGAGGTGCCCCGG
>LUTY01001265.1 GCA_001640045.1 Candidatus Thiomargarita nelsonii
AATAATAAGCATGAATGGTGCCTTAACTGGAAGATTATCAGGTGCATCAACACTTGATTGTTATGGAACGCCAACTAACAATACTATTACTACGAGCGGCGCGTCAGAAATTAACGGATGTAAGTAGAATATTGTGAGTCCAAGATAAATCTTGGACTCCAAAATATCAGAAAAATCCTTGCAGGAGAAATATTATGCAAACTCAACAAGTTCAAACTTTAGAAGCCATCGAACACACTTACCACGATCAATGGGTTTTGGTAAAAGAAACCGAATGGGATAAGCAAGGTAATCCTATTAAAGGGATTGTTGCCATTCGTGACGCTTTTTTTCAACTTCCGCTTCGTCAGGATTATCGCCCATGTCTTTAATTTCAAATTCAATATTGCCACCTAGCACAATATCGGTACCGCGCCCTGCCATGTTGGTGGCAATGGTGATGGTGCATGGACTGCCTGCTTGAGCAATAATTTGGGCTTCTTGTTCATGAAATCTGGCATTCAAGACTTGATGTTTTATTTTCTCTTGAGCCAACTGTTTTGAGAGTATTTCCGAATTTTCAATCGAAGTGGTACCGACTAAAACGGGTTGTCCTGCTTGTTGGCAAGTTTTAATGTCTTCAATAATGGCATGGTATTTTTCCTGTGTCGTGAGGTAAATCAAGTCGCCCTTATCGTCACGAATCATAGTTTGATTGGTGGGGATGACGACGACTTCTAGTCCGTAAATTTGTTGAAATTCATAAGCTTCTGTATCAGCCGTGCCAGTCATCCCAGAGAGTTTGTCATAGAGACGAAACAGGTTTTGGAAAGTAATGGAAGCCAATGTTTGGTTTTCGTTTTGAATCTGTGCATTTTCTTTAGCTTCGACGG
>LUTY01001266.1 GCA_001640045.1 Candidatus Thiomargarita nelsonii
GGGGCGATTGCGGCCGACCAGTGCAATGCTTTTGCCTTCGACTTTGACATCTAAGGCATGGAGTAACTGCTTATAATATCAGGTCTTGTGCCAGGACAGTAAGCACAGTCAACACTAACTTGTCTGTGCTTCCTGTCATTTAAGCAGTTTAAAAGTAATCATTCGACATCAATGAGTATAAGGATTTTTGAGTGTGTTCCACTTAGCCAACCGTGGTGTTTCGGAAAATTGGTGGTGGTTTATAGACGTTCCATTCGAGGTACTTGATAGCCTGATAAATGCGTAAAAATTTTCTCGCCAGATCGAAGAACGAAAACCGTCAGGCTCAATCTCAAGCCGTCGGAGGGTTCGCATGGAAGTTTCGGATAATGAATTGCGTCTCACACCTTCATGGGAAAGAAATGCCGTCAAGGGCAAGCCAGGGACTAGTGCAACTGTCGTGATTTCGGATTAAATAAGGATATATGCCCCTTTGAGTTATTCTCAAGGGGGCGCGTGCCTATTTTGCCGGTAATCCGGTTTATAAAGTACAAAAATAGTGAATAGTGAAAACCTCGACCAAAATCATCTAACTCTACAAGATTCCACAGCCAGTGCTATCTTTGACATGTGGCAGGAAACTGATAAAGAAAGTCAACTTAAAGTTTCAGGCTATAGTATGAGTCCCCTGATTAAAAACGGCGATTGGGTGATACTCAAACATAATAGCAATGATATCAGAGTTGGTTCTATTATTGCTTACCGGAGAGAGCGAAAAATTATAGTCCATCGTGTCATTAAAATACCCAAAAAGTCTAATAAAAACTCTCTCATTACCAAAGGTGATTTTAACTTTCATGCTGATCAACCTGTTGATGTGAAAAGCGTCAT
>LUTY01001267.1 GCA_001640045.1 Candidatus Thiomargarita nelsonii
TTATGGTTTGTACACCAAAATGCCAAAGACAGTGCTGCCTACAATATTGCTGTCCCGTCCAAGCCATGAAAGCATTGGCTCATATACTGTATTGGAAACCGGTACAAAACAGCGTCATTCATGCTGATTGGCAAAAGTTGGGACAGTTCAATCCCGTCTTTGTTGCCTCACCGCGATTTTCTCATCTCATTCCCAAAGAAGAAACGCTGACCGAGGATTCTGCGGTGAACATCTTGCGCCGCGATCTACAAATGATCGAACAGGAGGAACAAAAAGAAAAGATCATTTCCCTATTGGCAGAACAAGTGAGCAAAACGTTGCGAATATCTACCGATCAGGTCAATCTTCATCAGCCTTTGCCCAATATGGGTGTGGATTCGTTGATGGGCATGGAATTGCAAGCCGCGATTCAGATGCAATTTGGTGTCAAAATAACCACGCTGGAGTTGTTAAAGGGAAATACCATCACCCAAATGGCGGTCCAATTATTGGCAAAAATGGACCTAACGGCACTGTCTACTGTTCCTCCTACACAGGATCAAGATCAGCAAGATATTGTCGGTCTGAAAAAGGCGGGTAATGATTGGATAGAAGGTGAAATATGATAAATTTAGTTGAGTTTATAGAAGAACTTTCAACGCAGGGTGTTGAATTGTGGGCTGATGGTGATCGATTGCGCTATCGTTCGCCCCAGCACGTTTTGACGCAGGCACTCTCAACATCGATTAAGCAAAACAAAGCTGAAATATTACAGTTGCTACGCGATCGTGCTGAGGCCCCGGGAACTTATCCCCTTTCCCACGGTCAACAAGCATTATGGTTTGTACACCAAAATGCCAAAGACAGTGCTGCCTACAATATTGCTGTCCC
>LUTY01001268.1 GCA_001640045.1 Candidatus Thiomargarita nelsonii
CAGTCCAGCAAAAATCAGATAGCCTTCATCTTCTACCCAATAAAAATGGCTGTTGAAGAAGTTTGAGAATGAGAATTGTACAAAAACCCTTAACACCAATAACTCCTCTGGTGAAAACTCCGATAACCGTAACTCGGCGGGCTTCACCAGGTAATGATAGGTTTTGCCGTTGATTTGTCGTGTTTTATAATCCAGTTTGTACTTATCCACGAGGATAGTCAGGATTTTCGACACCAATTCCTCGTTGCCAATCTTGACAGCAACAAATCCGCCAACCTCATCAGTGAAAAAGAGTATTTCAGGGCCAAAGGTTGAAAGTGCCTCTTCAAGCGAAAAGCCCATCTCTTTTTTCATTTCTTCTTTAACAGTCTTATATTCTTCAAGTTTTTTTTGATCAACATTCGTTTGAGCGAACTTTTCAAACGCCTTGAACCACTCCCGCACTGGTATAGAGAGAGAAATGACTGTCCCCGGCTTTCCAGAGGCCGTGATAGATAAATTATTAGAAATAGGGGGAAAGAATTCACGGTAACCCGCTATTGGCGCATCAATCATAATACTAAAACGCCCCTTGCCCTCTGTGGCTCCCCAACCCAGCGCGACAGCACGGCTGTTTAGAAGTCCCCATTTCTGCCAATTCGATGCCACTTGTGGCGGTATAGCTAATTGGAATAAGGGCAAAATCTTTTCGAGATTAACCCAGTTAAAAAAACCTTGATGGCTGGAATCGACCCTATTTTCCATCTCATACATGGGATGTTGTTTGACTGGCACTAGGCGCGATAGGGTTTGCTGAAAAATTTCTTGGTTAGCGGCTATATCAAAGTCAAAGCATCTTGCTACATTTCGGTTAAACGAGATAATATGAT
>LUTY01001269.1 GCA_001640045.1 Candidatus Thiomargarita nelsonii
AATTGTGTCAAGGCAAACCCCACATTACCTTTATGATTTTTATTTAATTTATCAGCCCTATCCATTTCATGACGCACATAGTCTGTCACATCATCATATAAACCCATTTCAGGGAGTGATAGCTCATAATTGACACTATAAGCCCGACGTTCAGGAAAAAGGGGGGTTGCATCAAATTTAAGTAGTTCCTCTTTCAACATACGACGCATCATATCGGAGACATCAATGTTATGAGTGCCTTCACGAAATTTACCGCAAAACCGATCTTCATCTAATAAAGACAGAAATAATTGAAAATCAGCTTCTTTTCCATTATGCGGTGTCGCCGTCATCAACAATAAATGTTGCGTCATTGTTTTGAGTTTTTCGCCTAATTGGAAACGCTTGGTTTTTTTGACTTTTTGACCAAAGGCACTGGCAGACAACTTATGCGCCTCATCCACCACAATCAAATCCCATTGTGTATAACCAAGTTTGGTTTGATACTTTGGATTACGAGATAATTGATCTAAGCGAGTAATTAAATAGGGTTGTTCGTCAAAATAATTACCAGAGGCAGATTCAGCTTGTTTTTCAGAACTGAATATTTCAAATTTCAGATTAAATTTCTCCAAAAGCTCATCTTGCCATTGTTCTGTCAAAGCACCTGGGGCAATAATCAACACACGCTTAACCGTTGCGCGTGCTAATAGTTCAGAAATTAATAATCCCGCCATAATCGTTTTACCCGCCCCGGCTTCATCTGCTAATAAAAAACGCAAAGGAATTTGGGGTAACATCGACTCATACACGGCAGAAATTTGGTGAGGTAACGGTTCTACATTGGCAGCATGAACTGCCATCATAGGATCAAAAAGATGGGCTAACTG
>LUTY01001279.1 GCA_001640045.1 Candidatus Thiomargarita nelsonii
GGCTAAACGATCACTGTCTGTCGCAAAAGAGACGCTGCTTGACGAAAAGCCTTGGAGCACTTTTTTGAGAAGAACTGTAGAGCGTTTAAAAACGGGTTGTGTAGAGTTATCAGGATAGCTCCCCGCATTATTTCTAATAAATAAGACTAAGCGCTTAAATTTTTTACCTTGGTATTTTCTGACTAAAAAACGCCATGCCACCAAATGATAAATAATCACCGTGGGCACAAAGACGCAATCAAAGGGTTCTGAGGCGGCTAGAAATTTATCGAGGGTATTATAAACACGCCAATTATGTTTTAGGATTCCCCAATATCGCTTGATAGCAACAGGGCTATTATAAATATCATCCCAATTGGTATATTTGAACAAGGGTAGTGCATTCAGTTCCTCAATAATGTCTTGACTGACTGTTTGGTGAGCCGCAAGTGTCACGTTGACACCGATTGCCCGGTTAATGTCTGTCACGGCTTTATCGTATTCATACCAGTGCCCTCGGTGATCTTTTAGGGCCTCTTCTACGATTAACAATTTTTGCTGTTTCATGTTACTTTTCAAAAAAAACGCTTTGAATTTTTTCAAACCACAATTTAGCCATCAAATGAGTACCTGCTTCGTTAAAATGTACATTAGTTTGATCACGATAAGTTCTGCCAAGCACATCCGTATCAGGACCTTCAAAAGCTAATCCCTCATCCCATATACGTTTTTGAGCTTTTCGCACAGACTCAGATATATTATCGTCTGCGTAGGTGGCTTGTGCCACCATCCACGGAATTTGAGATTCATTTTGGCAATCTCTAATCAACTTTGATAAACGAGTGTAGTATTCCTCTAATGTCATTCCTTGGTCAGTTTCGCCTTGATGCCACAAAATGGCCCTCACGCCATAGGGTTTAGACGCTTCAATGGCACGTATAAGTCCTTGAAAGTTTTGGCTTCCCGGTTCCCATTCTTTTATGCTACTGCCCCCGACTGCCACATTAATAAATCCGACAGGTATATCTAATGTCTTTACCAACAAATCCCCAATTAAAGGCCAAGGTGAACCTCCGCCGCCTCTAACCTGAGGATCATCTCCCTGTTTCCAAAGAATTGAATTATCTTCCTGCATTTGCCCAGTTCGTACTTGATTTGATTGACTTATAAATAAGGTCTCAGAGCCACCTGAGGCATTAGATTGCCCAGCAATAATAAAAACTTCTCCTATCCCGATTTGGATAGCATTAGCCAGCCGATAACCAGCTCCCTGACTTCTACTAAAAATTTTAATCCATCCTTCTGATGGATAAGCTATTTTTCCCTCAAAATGAGTTAAGTTGGGAGAACTGTCCAGCTTGATCCAATCATTTTCAGAAATCAATTTTTTATCAGCTGTCAACAAAGCCACTTCAATTGAATCAGCTAATAAACCCAGTCGTCCAGAGATATTGAGATATGACTCTCCAGAGCGTTGCACAACTTGCCCATCTTGAATATTTAAACTATGGATTTTAGTATCAAGATAGAGTGCTGTTCGTAATCCAAAGCTATTAGTCCAGACTAAAAAAAGGACAGTAGAAAAAAATGCAGTAAATACTATTACTGCTCGATAATTTAATAGAGTTCTTAAATTGAGATTCATTCACTTAATAAACCATTATTGTTAATTGCACCAGGGCGAAACCCCTCTTCAACACTTGCTGTACGCTGCTCTATATTACGATTGTACCACGGCAATACGCAAGGTAAAGGCGCATCCCAACAAGGATTAGCCAATTGTGAACTAAAATTATTGATTTCTACCTTTTCCGCATTATGCGCAGGAAATGGTGCTTGTTTTACAACTATCGAAGAAAAATCATTCCGTGTTTCAATCACGGTTTTTGCCACATTCCGAATAGTTCCTAAGCCCAATAATAGCATGACAGCCCACAAAGCATATTTCCGGTTCAGTTTTAAATAATCAAAGGCAAACAACGTCCAAACCAGTAAATTGAAAGCTAAAATCCAGCCCCAAGCAAAGCGAAAAGCTGGATAGTGAAAAAACCAGTATATAATACAACCCATTAAAAAGAAAAGTAAAAATTTTAAACGCCACTCATACTTTTTACTCAACACAAATAATAACGACAGCAGAAAACCAAAAAGTGTCGAAAAGAAAAACAACTTCTGTTCACCCGGTAATTTTCCTAACCACAATGGAAACCATTCTTTAACATTCATTTTGGCCACCTGTTCTGTGGGAAGTTGATCATTTTTTGCAAAAGAAGAAACCCCCTTATACGCTACAACAACAGCAGCATTGGGCAATTTCCAATCTGGCTCAAAAAAATCTAATTGATAAACCGGAAACACTAAATAGCCTGTCATGAAATAAAAGCGTAATAACCACGGTATTACATATATAATTGAGGCCGCCAATAAGCTAAGCAATATTTTTGCACGAAACGGAACAATAAAAGGCACAAGTAACAACACATTCAGCACCGACGAAATTTTTATTGTACTTACCAAAAGCACTGTAAGAAACAGGGTAATTAGCTTATCATCAAACTGTTTGACGGATTTTGATTTTTCTTCTATCTTTTCAAGGGCAAGTACCAAAGCAAAAAAACTCAAATAAATATTAGAAAGGTCGGAAGCTGAAGAGGTAATAAAATTCCTAAACAAAAAAATGCAAACTAAAATTTTTAAAAATGCGCTTACTTTTCGTCCTGAACGAAGTTCTTTTGTCGTTCCGAAAATAAAATAGCCTCCCAATACCAGCAATAAAAAGCCATTCAATTCATAAAACTTGCTCCCAGATAACCAGCTAAAGGAAAACACCGCAGACAAAATATGCCATGATGAATTAAAACCGAAGCGACCTTGCAAGTTGGCTAAACCGGGCACGACAGAATAGTTCTCTATCCACTTAATATATTGCAAGAAATAGCCACCTTCGTCGAGTATCTCTGTAGGACTGGCCGATTTTAGTAATACCACTAATACTATAAATCCAAAGAAAACATATTCTATCCAATGTTGTGCTTTTGCCCTGCGCCACAGCGCCTGCCCATAGCCACTAGGTAATTGCCAAAATCCCCACAAGGCTAACATAGCTACAAGTAAATTATAAAGCAAACCTATTTGGAAAAATAAAGAAAACAAGTTTGCACCAAAGGCGATCAAACTTAAACCACAAATTACAGCATACGCCAAACGTGGATTTTCTCCTTTTGGGCAAAAAACGCGCAGAACACTTGCTCCTATCCCTATCGAAAGCAAGAGAACATACAACCAATTTATTATAATCAATAACATAAAA
>LUTY01001271.1 GCA_001640045.1 Candidatus Thiomargarita nelsonii
TATGGCAGGTTATGCGATTGAATGTAGCCTAAAAGCTTACTTGCAAAGGGAAGGTAAACCATTTCCAACGGCTGGTAGTGAAGGACATAATCTTAAGGGATTGTGGAAAGCATCAGGTTTTCGTTTTTGTGATTTACCTGATACTGCTGGTGAAAAAAATTTCTACATAGAGCATTGGAATACCGAGCTACGTTACGAGTCGGCTTATGATTTCCCCGTACCCCTTGAATCTCTAGTAAAGGGTGCTAAAGAACTAACGGGTTGGATTCATAAACAAATACGCAGAAGTTCAATTCATAAGAGGAAAAAACCATGATAGGACAAGATATCCGTTCCATTATTACAAAAAACCTGAATGAAGCTGGTTTTTCACTTGAAAAAGAGGGTTTGCGTGTTCAACCGGATCCATTTTCGGGGTGGCGTATTGTCGTCGTTTCAACCGGATTTGAGGGAAAATCACCTGATGAGCGGAAAAGTATCGCACTCAAAGGACTTAGAGATTTGCAAATTGAATGGTTAGAACTCCTCACACCCACAGAGCAGACTTGGAGTGGCACTTTGCCATTAGATTCTGATTTGGATGATTTACCTTTATGGCCAGAAGCTTTGGCAAGAGGAAAAATGCTTGACGCCAACACGATTAAGTTTCCCTCCGAGTTAGATGAAGATATTGAACCGCCTATTATCGCCACCTTTTATTCCTTACGCGGTGGAGTGGGGCGTTCGACTGCCTTGGCTTACACGGCACACATTTTAGCGGCGCGAGGACGTAAAGTGGTTTGTGTTGATATGGATTTAGAAGCTCCCGGACTTGCAGCACTCTTTGGTAAAGAACGAGAAATCGGTGAGGGATGTGGATTAGTGCCTAT
>LUTY01001272.1 GCA_001640045.1 Candidatus Thiomargarita nelsonii
TACTTGAATGCTTGAGAATCCATTTTTTTTGACGTGGAAGGCTAACCACCTCAAGCAGCCTATGGCTGAATGCTACTTTAAAAATAAAAAAATGTCAAGTTTTTTTAGATAATGCCCAGCCAATATCAATAGTTATCAATATTTTTGTGAACTATATGATTTTCAAGTTTTTTTTAGGAGTCAGGAGTCCAAAATTTATTTTGGACGTCCAAGATAAATCTTGGACTCCTAACGGCTCAGGAGTCCAAAATTTATTTTGGACGAGTCCCAAGATAAATCTTGGACTCCTAAATACTGAGATTATTATGACACAAAATGCAAAAAACCTATGATCATCCAGTCTGGGTGCGTCCGATGGAATTTGGCTTGATTGTTATGGCGTTTTGCTATGATATTTATCGCAATCGCTGGGTAATCCCGGCTGAGCGAGCGTAAATATACACCCTATTTAGTACAGTGGGGCAACCATAAAGGATTGCCCCTACATTGCCTAGAAAATGATTCATGAATTCAATTCGTTTATTTCTTAATTAGTTGTACTAATGTCTGGTGCGTGGGACGCACCCTACGCTTGCTGATAAGCTGTTGTGAGTACATCGAATGTTGAACAACGAATAAAAACCTTGAATATTCAAGAGCCTCACTGCTATAAAGTCTTATCATGCTCCGCTGCCAAAAATCGCGCATTGTTCGAGGTATTTCCGGTTTGATTCGTTGTTGAGCACAGAGGTGTACTCACTCTCCTTGGTGAAGTCTAGTACAACGGATTCGCGGAATAAACGGATTAGTTCATCATTAAGGATCGGTTAAAGCCGGTCGTACAACGATGTCTCCGCTAGGCCGACGGTCAACCACATAAGGCTGGATA
>LUTY01001273.1 GCA_001640045.1 Candidatus Thiomargarita nelsonii
CCGAAATTAAAAATATCATTTTACATGCAGCACAAGTAAAAATGATGTCAATGAGTACATTTTTCATCAACGCCGCTTATGAAAATGCTAAACAAACGTTAAAAGAGCATGAAACTTTAATGCTCTCGCTTGAAGAACATGAGCGTCTTATGGCATTACTCGAAAATCCTCCCGAACCTAATGACAAGCTCAAAGCAGCAATGCGTCAATATCGTCAGGTGACTGAAAATGCCGCGTAATATTCAGTGGCCTATTGAAGAATTGACTAAACGACACCTTCGCACCACTTTTGATTGTGGAGAACCAGCTTTAAATGACTACCTCAAAAAGTTTGCGCTTCAAAATGCCAAAAACAATGTGAGCAAAACCTTTGTCGTGGTGTCTCCAGAGGCAAAAGTCCTTGGTTTTTATAGTCTAAGTGCTGCGAACATTGATGTTGAAAGTTTGCCTTCAGACATCAGGAAAAAATTACCCCACTATCCGATTCCAATGGCCCGTTTAACTCGTTTAGCGGTAGACCAATCTATGCAAGGACAAGGATTAGGTGAATTTATCTTAATAGATAGTCTGCAACGTTGTGTGAAATTGGCGAAAGAAATGGGTATATTTGGTGTGTTAGTGGATGCTAAACATGAGAAAGCTAAACATTTTTATCAAAAATATGGATTTAGAGAAGTCGTTAGCCAACCACTGACACTTTTTCTTCCTATCAAGACCATTATTGCCTCTCTATAAAAACCAAGTTTGATGAGAGTATCACCACAATCAGCTATCACGGCTTGACGACATATCGTGGCGGGCAACCACAAGGGATTGCCCCTGTCCCGTAGGGAACTCATCACGTCTACTGTAGGGGCAATCCTTTATG
>LUTY01001274.1 GCA_001640045.1 Candidatus Thiomargarita nelsonii
TTCAAAGATTTTTTGGCCAAGTATGGATGAG
Source organism: Candidatus Thiomargarita nelsonii (assembly GCA_001640045.1). Lineage (GTDB taxonomy): Bacteria > Pseudomonadota > Gammaproteobacteria > Beggiatoales > Beggiatoaceae > Thiomargarita > Thiomargarita nelsonii_A. The sequence continues at coordinate 32 of LUTY01001274.1, forward strand.
CGGGATTGACAATTAATTTCTGTGCGAATGCCCTAATCCAGAGTCCTTAGTAAGGATTATACGAACAACACCCATTTTCTGCTGCTCTGTAAAAGCTCCTAACGGAAGAACCCTGTGTGTAGTTTGGGCACATATTACTTATAGTTCCAACAAAATTCGACTCACAGCCTAGCCTATAGGCCCCTCCACAAATCGTACCCCTTATATTCACCTGTTTAACCGTAAAAGTTGGAGCATGCTTAACCACCTCGGCAACACGACAGAACATTTTTGCAGACCATTCACCACTTGCTTTACCGAGCATCTCACATTCATTCACGCAGCGATCGACCACCTCATCCAAAACTTCGATTAGTCCATCAATGAAGCCATTACCAAACTGTTCAGCAGAGCGCCCCTTATACTTTGTCCCAATATCATTTGCCGCATCATCCACGCCATTTCCCACGATTTGAACAAATACACTTGTATTCGTACACTCCTTACCAAGGTTGTACCAAGCATTCTGCGCTAAACGCTTCGCAGCATTATAGGCTATTCGATAGAAAGGACCTAGAGCAGGCCGTCCAGAAGGAGCAGCAACCTTATCATTATCAACAATAGTCACTACTGCTTCATTCTGAGCACCGATGGTGGCACCAGTCGCATTTTCAAGCTTCAGGCTAAAGGTTTCATTACCTTCAACATCACTGTCATCAATAATAGGCACAGTGCAAGTCTTGTCGCTGGCATCGCCATCACTCCACTTCAATACCTTGGAAACTGCGGTATAATCCTTTCCTGCTGTCGCACTAGCATCTGATGATTTGCAGTTCACAGAAACGGCACCATCACC
>LUTY01001275.1 GCA_001640045.1 Candidatus Thiomargarita nelsonii
ATGTTTGGTAAAAATATTTGTCTCAAGTTTGCCAAATTCCCAACTTAGCCCGGTTGAAACTATGCCATACACGGTCAACTTTTCATCTTGGTTTAGCTTTTGGCAAGCAATCATTTCTGCAAGACATTGGCCCCAACCGCCTTCAAAATCTTGCTTTTTAGCTTCAACCACAGCTAAAACTGGCGTATTGATCAATTTATCAATCACCTCATCACGCCAAGCGGAGACAAAGTAATCAGGTTCTCCAGACAATTCATCATCATAAGTGAGCGTCTGATGAGACCAAAGCTTCAACTTTTTATGATGAGCTTTCCAGGCCAGTTGCAGAAAGGGGAAAATAAAACTTTCGCTGAAAAAAAATTCATTTTCATCAACAGCTTGGGTTTCCAATGAAAAATTGAGGTTTTCTATAAACCATGCAGGGATCTCAATTGGCACATCAGGCATAAATCTTTCTGGCCTTATTTTAAGGGGATACTGTCGAATGACTTGCTTGATACTTTTGAAATTGCTAAATGCCATTGTCTTTCTCCATTAATGCGCGACCAGCGTCAATGTTTTATTAAAGGTTAATAAATAATACAGCTTGGAATAAATTTCAAGGATAAAGTCCAAGATAAATCTTGGACTCCTTTAAACCTATAGATACGATAATTAATGACTATTTATAAGACTATTGTATGTTTAGCCAGTTCTCGGAAAAGGAGTAAACGCTGCGTTGCTGGTAAAGAAATCGTTAATAACCAATTAACCCCCAATTGGATTAGACCAATAAGTCGTCAAGAGATGGGAGAATTGTCTGAAACCGAGATTGTGTTAAAAAATGGCAAAGGGCCAAAATTGTTAGATATTATAACAATACCCCT
>LUTY01001276.1 GCA_001640045.1 Candidatus Thiomargarita nelsonii
GGCTTGATTTTTCGCGCTATGCGGCGGGTTACGAGATGATCGGATTAAGTAGCCTGGTAGTCATAGCTGCTGGGATTCTTCAAAGCTTGCTGAAAACGTTTATTGGCTTCCTTCCATTGACGATACTCACATAAAAATTGTCCATAGTTCTCCAAAATAAATGAATCATTTGGTTTGAGGGCGACCGCTTTTTCAAAGTGTTGCCTCGCTTTGTCATCAGATAACTCCAAATGTTTATAATATAATATGGCTATGTAAAGATGAGCATAAGCATTGTTCTTATCTAAGCTCAAGGCTTTTTTGAGTTTTTTGAGTGCTATATTGTATCGTCTATCCTGCATATGTTCTTTGCCCATCTCGGCATAAGTTTTGGCAAGCTCCTGGTTGGGAGTAGAATTGTCATCTTGGATATTTGGTCCACAAGCACTCAGTACACTAATAATTATAAGCCAACACCAATTGCATAAGTTTTCTCGCTTCATATAGTATTTTTCCTACGCTTATCACGCACTTTTCCTGCCAACTGTCCACAAGCCGCATCAATATCATCACCACGGGTTTTTCGCGTCACTGTTAGCAGCCCTGCTTGCATAAGAATATCACGAAAATTTTCTATAGCTTCAGGTGTAGCGCATTCATAAGAGCTATGTGAAAAATGATTAAACGGAATCAGGTTAATTTTAGCCGGAATACCTTGTAACAGTTTGCTCAATGCACGGGCATGGGCTGTGCTGTCATTGACATCTTTAAGCATAATATATTCAAAGGTAATTTGGCGACTGGGTTTGCCTTTTGTGTATGCACGACAGGCTGCCATTAATTGATGCAATGGATATTTTTTATTAATTGGTACAAGTTGATCACG
>LUTY01001277.1 GCA_001640045.1 Candidatus Thiomargarita nelsonii
TTTCGGTCAAGCAGAAGAATTTATAAAATCTGCGATTAAGCGATATCCACATAATCATGAATATCATTTGATGTTGCTAGAAATTTACGCGGCAGAGAAGAAAGTCGATCAATTTGAGAAAGAAGCCAAGGTTTTGTCTGATGCTGTAAACGGACAAGGTCCTTTGTGGGAAAAAGCTTTAGAACTTCGGAAAAACTTATCTCCTGAGCGAGAATTATCGCAACCAGACAGCACGAGTGCGATAGTAGGTGCTACTGCTATAGGCGCTGCTGCTGCTGTTGCTGCTACTACGCTAGGAGGAAATGAAAGGCCAAATGATGATAGGCTTGTGATACCCTCCAGCGATGAAGAGGAAGACGTACTTCTGTTCGCCACCGAAGAAGAACTCAACCAAGATGTGAATTTGTCTGAGGAATTAAAGGGGGTCGATGCCTATTCCGATATTAATCGCACAGAGCCGCCAGAAGATGATGAGATTCAATCAAGTGCCGAAACGGATGATTCATCTTCAGATTTAAAATCGCCAGAGGATAGCACTGGTGTAGAGTTCAAATTGGATGATGACTTGTCAGGTGGTGATGAGGGCAACTTGTCTGATTTGTCGTCGCTCGGGCTAGAGGATGAGTTTGATTTACCATTAGAAAGTGGTAGTGAAGCTACAGAGCCTGATTTGTCGTCGCTAGGTTTGGATGATGAATTTGATTTGTTAGAAAGTGCTAAAGAAGGCAGCGCGGATGAAAATGGGTCGTCGCTAGAACTAGACGAGGATTTACCGTTAGAAAATGTTGAAAAGGAAAGTTCATCGCTAGGTATAAAAGAAGAGGAGTGTCCATAAAAGACGGGAACACGTACTGTTGTTGGATTG
>LUTY01001278.1 GCA_001640045.1 Candidatus Thiomargarita nelsonii
GTGCGCCCCAAATGTCTATTTTGGCAACGCCCGGCACGAGGAGCAATTCCCGTTTGCTAAAAACAATTCATCCATTAATGAATCGGCTTCGTCTATGAACAAAACGATGGGTTTTTGGTTCTTTTGTACCCATTTTTTCAAATATTCTCTCAAACTAAAATCGATTTGAACCGTGGTGATTTGTTCAGGCCATTCCGTTTCCGGCAAATAAAGGGTTGCTTGATCATAAATGGCACGCGCCAGAATCCGCATAGCATGTTCACTGTCTCGTCCACTGGCAGCAGGTTGAATATTGACCGTCAACGCCGTGTACTGTCCTTCTTGATTGAGTTGATGCATCAGGGCGTACAAGTAAGTTGTTTTGCCGGTTTGACGCGGTGCATGGACTACAAAATAATGTTCATCGTCAATCAGTTCTCGTACTCCAGACAAACGTGAGAGTGGATCGACCGTATAATGTTTGTCAGGCCGACAAGGGCCGGCGGTATTAAAGAATTTCTTCATGTTTGAATTTTTTACCTTTTTTTAAGTGCGAAAGGCAAGGAGTCCAAGCCGTTAAAAATCCTATTTTTTCAAAAAATAGGATTTTTTCGATGCCCGGTTAAAAATCCTATTTTTTCAAAAAATAGGATTTTTTTGACACGCTAGATGATATTATTTTTTAAGTCGCTGGATGACGTAATTAAAAAATACTTTATTAATTAATATGTTATAATTCATTATTAAGGGAAAAATCTCTTAAACTCGATGTTCAAGTTTTTAATTACTCGATGATCAAGTTTTTTGATCTTGACATTTAACGGAGTACATACCACGATAAGTCCAAAACCAGACCTGGCAGGTTGAAAACCAAACCTGCCAGGTC
>LUTY01001289.1 GCA_001640045.1 Candidatus Thiomargarita nelsonii
GTGGTCATTGCAGCCGGGCGATTTCGTATGGGAGATATTCAGAGCAAAGGGGCAAAGTGGGAGCAACCCATACATAGTGTGTATGTCAGCCGTTTTGCAATAAGTCGTCATGAGATCACTTTTGCAGAATATGACCGTTTTGCACAAGCGACAAACCGACAAAAGCCAGATGATGCCGCTTGGGGACGGGGCAATCGCCCTGTGATTAATGTATCTTGGTTCGATGCCACCGCTTATGCCCATTGGTTAAGTCAGCAAACCAAGCAACAATATCACTTGCCAACAGAGGCGCAATGGGAATATGCCGCACGGGCGGAGACAGAGAGCCAATATTGGTGGGGAAACGAAATTGGATATAATTTTGCTAACTGTGACGATTGTGGTAGTCGGTGGGATAATAAAAAAACCGCCCCAGTCGGTTCATTTTCGGCTAATCCCTTTAAGTTATATGATACAGCGGGAAATCTTTATGAGTGGACTTGTTCAGAATATGAGGCTAAATATAGCGGAAAAGAACAAGCTTGTTTGAGCAAACAAAATACCACCACTCTGCGTGTGATTCGCGGTGGTTCTTGGTACAGTAGTCCAAGATTTTTGCGATCAGCGAGTCGTTACCGATTACCAGCAGAGCACAGCGACTACAAGATAGGTTTTCGCCTGGTTAGAAAAATTCCTGAAAAAAAATATACTCCAAAAATCAATAAGAAAAATTAAATAATTCAATAAAATATTTGATGACAGTCTATTTTGTCTGGCTATGATCTTCAAATAACAAGTCTCTAATAAATTTTGGAAATTCGCTGACTTGACAAACGGTCATTGTAAACAATGCAGAAAGTGAATCTGAAGCTGATGGATTAATGTCGGTTAGCACCATTATAGAATGTTTATAATCTAAATTAAGGGTCTTTGCCATATTTGAATATTTATTAATATGCTGTTGATAATCTCCAGTTTTTGCTTCAACCCAATAAAAAACACCTTCTACTTCAAAAATAATATCTAATTCAAAATCATTGCCATTTGGCAATATGATTTTAGGATTGATGAGATAGCTGAAAGAGAGCGTCTTAGATAACTCTTGAGAGACCCCTTTGATTGATTCTTTAACGTTTTCAAGAATATAACGCTCCAACCACTGTCCTGACAAGAAATTCTGTGCTCTTGGTAGGGTTGTGGTTTTTGCTTTAATCAAATATCTAGGTGCTTTGAAATACTTATATTCTTCCAAAAAGGCGGTTTCGTGTAAGCGTGTACAAAATTGACAAATATTGCTAATATCTTTTTGAGTTTCGTTGGCTAGATGCTCAGTAATTGTACCACCGTGCTGCATCTCTCTTTTTATTTTTTTATAAATTTTGCTAATTGAGCTGTATCTATCACCAATAAAAACAGCCATAGCATTAATCACATAATCGGCAGCATCTTCATCAGGAATACTTTTGATCTGAATGGACTTGCTCTTTAAGAATTCGTCAATTTTATTGATGTTTTGTTGCGTTTCCGTATTTTCTTTTTCTATTTCTTCAAGGGGGTAGAGTTCATTTTTCTCCGTCTGTTCAAGTTTCTCCGTATTATTTGATTTCTTTTGAGAATATAAGTTTTTCTTGTCCTTGACAAGCTCGTTTTGTTTTTCAGCAATATTATCGAGTGCTTCAGCAATATTTTCCACTGCAACGGCAATTCGTTCCAATAATAATTCTATTCGAGATAAGTTCATATCATACCCACATCTTTGTAAACATCCTGCCAAAAAAATGGCAGATTTTAACACCAGTTCATCCACCTGACAAGCCCAAGATAAATCTTGGACTCCTAGCATCATGCAAATAAAAATACCTGAATTATCATTAGTCGTACTGATTGGCGCGTCGGGCAGCGGCAAGTCAAGCTTTGCCAAAAAACATTTTAAGCCCACCGAAATCTTATCTTCGGATTATTGCCGCGCCTTAATTTCTGACAACGAAAATGACCAATCCGTCACCAAAGAAGCCTTTGAAGTTTTAGGTTTTATTGCTGCAAAGCGTCTCGCTGCGGGCAAACTGACGGTGATTGACGCGACAAATGTTCAAACTGAGGCTCGCAAACCTTTATTGGCATTGGCGCGTGAATATCATGTTTTGCCAGCGGCAATCGTCTTTAATCTGCCCGAAAGTTTGTGCCATGAGAGAAATAAACAACGTGCCTCACGCAATTTTGGTCCCCATGTCATACGCCAACAGCGCGGAAATTTAAGGCGTTCGCTGCGTTATATTAAACGGGAAGGTTTTAGGCATATTACCATTTTTGAGTCTGTTGATAAAGTCGATGCGGCTGAAATTGAAAGGGCACGCTTATGGAATAATTTGAAACATGAGCGAGGGCCTTTTGATATTATCGGTGATGTGCATGGCTGTTTTGATGAATTGATTGAGTTACTTGACAAATTAGGCTACAGGGGCAGTCATCCAGAGGGGCGCAAGGCCGTTTTTCTAGGAGATTTAGTTGACAGAGGCCCCAAAACGCCCGAAGTTTTGCGCCTTGTCATGGACATGGTAGCGGCTGGCACTGCCATTTGTGTGCCCGGCAATCATGACATTAAATTGATGCGAAAATTAAAGGGTAAAAATGTCAAATTGACGCATGGCTTGGCGGAGTCGGTGCAACAATTAGAAAAAGTGTCCCCCGCATTTCATCAACAAATACTTGAATTTATTGATAGTTTAGTCAGCCATTATCAGCTTGACGGTGGCAAGTTGGTGGTGGCACACGCTGGCATGAGCGAAAATTTGCAAGGGCGTGCATCGGGCAAAGTCCGTGAATTTGCGCTCTATGGTGAAACGACGGGGGAGACGGATGAATTTGGTTTGCCGGTGCGCTATGATTGGGCAGCGGATTATCGGGGACGGGCGATGGTGGTTTATGGACATACGCCGGTGCCAAAAGCGGAGTGGCTTAATAATACAATTTGTATTGATACTGGCTGCGTCTTTGGGGGCCAATTAACCGCACTGCGTTATCCCGAAAAAGAATTAGTTTCGGTGCCCGCCAAATATACTTATTATAAATCGGTCAAACCCTTTCTCCCTGAAGAAGCCCTTGCCCCGACATTATCCGCGCAACAAGTGCAAGATGAAATCTTGGACGCGGAAGATGTGATTGGTAAGCGTATCATCACAACGCGCTTACTCAGTAATGTCATTATCCGAGAAAATAACGCGGCGGCGGCGCTGGAAGTGATGAGCCGCTTTGTCGTGATTCTAAGGCATGGATGACTCTTTTGAGCACCGCCTCAGGTGGCAAAGT
>LUTY01001280.1 GCA_001640045.1 Candidatus Thiomargarita nelsonii
TATTGTGATGCCCCTTATGGACGGAATATCGGTCTGCGAGCAATTAAAGAAGCAGGCTTCAGCTTGTCTATCAACTTCGCTGACAAAATCGTTTTTGGCTTTGCTCTCTACGTGTAAATCTTGACGTTTTTCGATGGAGCGGATAATTATCGTACCGGCGCGACGTGCCGCCCGTATCGCAATATTGAGCATTGGTTGCATAATTAGTTATTAAGTCATCAGTTATTAAATAATAAAACCCTGTCGCTCATCACACAAAAATCCATTCTGATATCATATTCATTGACATCATCTATTTTATCCACCGACTCAAAAAGTGATAGCCCTATTTTGATTATATTCTTTCGGCAATTTAGCAAAAATCTATCATAAAAACCTTTGCCATATCCCACTCTAAAACCTTGTTTATCAAAACATAATAAGGGTATTAAAATAATATCAATTGTATCATCAGGACATTTTATGGCATTAATCGGTTCTGGAATGCCCCAGTCATTCTCTACTATTTTCGTATTACTGTCTAGCACATAACTTTCCATACTGTAAGTTTCAAACATACTCTTAGAAATAATAGGGATGATATGTGAATGATTTTGCCTTATTTCATCAATGATAAACCATGTGTTAATTTCATTCTGTCTTAGAATGGGCAAAAATATATGTAGTTTCTTAATCTCGCTTAAATCAAAAAACTTAAAAAATTGTTGGCTAATGGCTCGACTTTTTTCTTGTAAATGTAAATTATTTAATTTTTTCCTTTTTAATAAAAATTGTTTTCTTAATTTGTCTTTAGTCATATGGATGAATGTCAAAAGTTTCCCAGCCTACATAAACTCGATCCTCAAGTTTTAACTCTCGTTCCCA
>LUTY01001281.1 GCA_001640045.1 Candidatus Thiomargarita nelsonii
ATATGAAGGATATGCTTGAGCGCGATGGCAAACTCTATGTGGAAGTGCCTAATATTGCTTATTGGCCTAAAAGGATTGATTTTTTGCTTGGAAAAACGCCGCTAGTCAATATCACTTCTATTTATCAGTCTGCAATACCCTTTATCGGTCATCATCATGAGTTTACCATCGCTGAACTTCGTGATTTGGCCCAGCTAAGCGGCTTTAAGGTGGTGAGAGAAGATTATTATAATTATTCTAATTTTGGTACCCCTCGTTGGAAGAGTCAACTGCGCTATCCCTTGAGGGAAATAGTCAACTGGCTCGTAAAAGATAGCCGAGAATGCTTGGCTGTTGTCTTGGCAGTGCAACATAACTAATAACTGATAAAGTACGATGCCTTCATCATTACCCAAAGAAAATATATACGGTCATACTAAAAAGTTGCGTTACATCTTGACTAAGATAGATGATAAACTGGCAAAGTTCTCTAGTGGTAAAATCGCGTTGCTTGACTTTGGATGTGGAAATGGCAGTGCCGTTTCCCAATTTCTTATGCGCGATGAAGTCGATTATATCGGGGTGGATATTCATCAACCTTCCCTTGACTATGCACGCGCCCATTTTTCTGGGCCAAAGGTAAGTTTTATCGATCACATTCCAATAGGTAGTCGTTTTGACATCATCATTTATGCGGATATTATTGAACATCTTGATGATCCAGTAGCCATTCTGCGTGAACATTATAGTCTCTTAAATGATGATGGCATTATCGTCGGAGCGGTGCCTAATGGCTATGGTCCATTTGAAAATGAAAAAAGGCTTAACCCAATAGACGATAGCAAAAATCAAAGGCAGCTCAATGGTCGCTTTATTCTTAAAG
>LUTY01001282.1 GCA_001640045.1 Candidatus Thiomargarita nelsonii
AGAGTGGTCGGCTCAAGGCTCAGCCGGTAAGCTTAAATTTGAAGTTTATAGTTGACGAGAATATTAGCCTGTTAAGCGCTCAAGCGATGGGTAAAAATATCAAGATATTCTCTTCTATTGAGAAAGGGAAGGTTTTTGCGGATGAACACATGCTTAATACGGTGATCAGAAACTTAGTCTCCAATGCGATCAAATTCACACCTCAAAACGGACAAGTGGAAATTTCCTCTCAAGAAGAGGGTTCTGAACTTGAAATCTCAATTAAAGACACTGGCGTTGGCATCAATCCTCAAGACATCGACAAACTGTTCCGAATAGATGTAAGTCACTCCACGAAGGGTACCGCGAATGAACGGGGGACTGGTTTAGGTTTAATTTTATGCAAAGACTTTGTAGAAACCAATGGTGGCACAATAGGGGTTGAAAGTGAGATCGGGAAAGGGAGTCGATTTTATATTCGTCTGCCTATTGCTTCACAGTGATTTTACCACCATTCAATTCGTTTATTTCATAATTAGTTGTACTAATATAATTGAGTTAAATTGAGTACAACTAATTGAGAAATAAACGAATTAAAAACAACTTCTGACAAATCATTCCTTGCCAACAAGCTTAATTCAACAGCCCATCAAGAGCCGCCTTCAACTGTTTAAAACTCACCGGCTTACTCAAATACTCATTTACTCCCGCCTCCAAACAACGCTCCCTATCACCGGGCATCGCTAACGCCGTCAATGCGATAATCGGTGTCGCGCCAACTTCCGCCTTCGCCCGAATCCGACGAGTCGCTTCCAGTCCATCCATACACGGCATTTGAATATCCATCAAGATCAAGTCTGGATGTTCTTCTATCGTTCTTTCA
>LUTY01001283.1 GCA_001640045.1 Candidatus Thiomargarita nelsonii
GATTAGTTTCGGGAAATCCGCTCCGCTCCATTCCCGAAACAACTGAATTAAAGGATTGCCCCTACCTTCTGCCGCGAGTAGGGGCAATCCCTTGTGGTTGCCCTTAACTTAATGGCATTGACGCAGGCGCGTGGGAACGAGAAAAATTTAATTTAGCTTTCCCACATGAAATTGTGTCTCAGGCAGATTATGTTCGCGCAACATCGCTTCGGCAACGGTGATAAATGATTTGGGTCCACTGAGGTACACTTCAACATCCTTGAGATCAGGATAATCTTCAACCACTTGCCTTAGTGACTGTTTTATTTCATTGCCCGTCAATGGCGTATATTGAAAATTATCCAAAGCATCCGCCCAAGCACGACAGAGATTGTTCTGATAATGTCCGCCCTCATTAGGAGGTACTATCCAATACAAATGGAATGACGTTAGTGTTTCCAAGGCTATCGCATGTTCAATAAGGCTTTTGATAGGAGCAAATCCGTGAGCGTAGGCTAAAAACAGAGCGGGGCGCGTCGATTCTTCTTGCAGAATAAAATCGCCTTTTGGTGCCTCAATATTCACTATTTGTCCATTTTTTATGCTGCTAAAAGCTGGGTTATCGGACAAATTATCCAAATGAAATTCAAGGTAACGTCCATCGCAGGGGCAACTGGCGATAAAATATTCTGCTGAAATCCCCTCTTTTAGCGTCAATGTATGGAAAGAGATGGCTGTGATATTGTGGGGATGACGGGGATGCCAGAAGCGGCTTTGGCGCGAGAGTTGGAGCTTTGTTATGCCACTTGTGCTGTTGTTGTTAATCCTGCTGCGGGACGTGGTGCTGCACCGATTACGATGGATGAGATTGAAAAAAATTTGA
>LUTY01001284.1 GCA_001640045.1 Candidatus Thiomargarita nelsonii
CGCTTACTTGGATGAAAAATAAAATCTCCCTTCTGGTTGGCAATAAAATAATGAATATCAGGCGGAGCTTCTATCAAAAATTGAGTGAGTGTTTCAAAATTGACCTTGATGATCAAAGCACCAAAGATTTGGTTATCATTCGTCAATAGCGGCACCGCCGCCCGAATCACAGGACTCGGCGGGGAAACAATACGCCCATCTTTACGGAGCAAACGCGCATCAGAAAAGTAATACTGCCCAGCTTGCAATTTGAAGACTTGTTGGAAAAAGGCCTGATCTTCCAATTGCTGTAATTTTTCCTCAGGTACGATGAATATTTTCTCAGTTCGGCGCTCCACTCGCATAATTTCTTGGCCTTGCTTAGCAATGATAGTCATTTGCTCGTAGGCAGGCTGTTGAGCTAGTATCGTATGGAGCGTGGTTTTGAGACGCGGTTTCCAGAGGTCAGTATTTTCTTGAGAGCCATTAGCATGTACAATCCTTTTTACAGCGGAATGTTCTGCTAAGAAGATAAGCTCTTTTTGTATTTTATACAATTTATCTGATAGTAGCATTCGTTCCCGCAGCATCTGATTACGCACATTTTGCAGAGCTTGTTGCTGCAATAGAGGGCGGGTATCACCTAACCAAACCATAGCAATGACAGCAAAGCTAGCAATGACAACCGTTAACAAGGCGATTTTGGTAGGAAGATTTAATTTCATTTTCAATCCAACCATTCTCCCAAATTTTTTAATGCTGAATGGCGAGTTAAATCAACATGCAAAGGCGTTATTGAAACCATTTTTTGATTAATAATATAAAAATCTGTACCTGGTCCGGCATCTTGTTCTGGCCCAGCGGGGCCTATCCAATAAACGG
>LUTY01001285.1 GCA_001640045.1 Candidatus Thiomargarita nelsonii
GAGATCAGTGCCCCTCCGCAGATGTGGTACCAATTACCAAAGTAAAGCATCTGTAGTGAAACTATCCCTGTTGTTGTCGGCCCAGCTTTGCTAGCCGGCACACCGTCCACGATGGCATGAGCGGAAGTGCTGAATAATCCGCCACACAACAGCGCGGTCATCAATACGACGAGGGTTTTGGTTTTAGTGATTGTCTTTCTTTTCATGGTCTTGTTCCTTTAATTGTACTTTGAACAGTAATCCGGCATTCCGATACATTTTTATTAACAAATGTTACCATTCATTAACATGGTAGGGTAGGGAGCCAGCGAGCAGCATGACCTGCTTTTCCAACCCCCCCCTCCGAACCGTGCGTGCAGCTTTCACTGCACACGGCTCTCCAGCACAACCCAACGTTGTGTTCATCAAGAATCCTTACGGATTAGTAATTCGGTAATTCGGTACATAATTTAAGAGTATGTACCTGTAAACCCTCTGGTTTACCCAATCCTTTCTTGAGTTTAACTCTGTCAGTTTCTGTAATTTTTCAAGCATTAAAAGAGACTCCTCTTTATCCATGAATCCTTACATATATTGTGCCTGTCCCCCTTCGCATTTCTGCTACTACGAGGACTCCGTTCCCATGTCCGTCTCCAGATTTAGGGAATCCCGACGTTACCTCCAGTGGTGAGTTCAAATCGCACTTATAGTGAATTTCATATGACTTCAGATAGCAATTTTATAGACAAATATGGACATCCACGTAATGAGGCAGACATTTCACACCTGTGTATAAGGGAGGTATCAACCCTTGACCCATTCGCCTAATGGAAGCTAAGGTTACTTTTATTTAGCACTTGAGTTGTCTAGTTACATAGAAC
>LUTY01001286.1 GCA_001640045.1 Candidatus Thiomargarita nelsonii
GCGTAGAGAATCCGATTTCAGAACGCCCCTTGACAGTTGACGATGTGCGTCAAGCCTTAACATGGGCTAAAACCCGGGGACAACTTGATCAGCCCTTATATCTGTTTTTCATTAATCATGGCACCGAAAATCGATTCATAATCGCCAAAAATACTTACCTTGATGTACAAGCATTTAAAGCCATTCTCGATGACTACCAAAATGAAACGGGCAATCAACTGGTACTGGTTATAGATACCTTGGCACCTTGTTGCAAAAACTCGTCGCTCCCAATCGTGCCTGAGAGCCAAAGTCTCCCTTGCCCAAGGCAGCGTGAAGCGCGTTTGGGCGGTGATAAAACCACCTAAAGTCAACCTCGTTATAGATAGCTATGGTACACCTATTTTAGCTTTCCCACAATTTAATCTCTTTCGCACTGAAGAACAAGACGTTTGGGCAAGCACTTGGCATGACGCAGTTTACAATGGTGAATATGAAATCACCTTTTATGCCGAAGACGAGCAAGGCAACATTGCCGACAGTGATGCTATCAAAATCAATGTCATAGGCGGTATTGAGCCGCCAGTTCAGGCAACTGTGCAAATTGAGTTGGAAAAAGAAAGTTACCAGCTTGGCGAGACTTTTCAGGCGACTCTGGCGGAAGAATTACCTTGGGGTTACGATTTATATGCAGCCGTGTTGATGCCAGATGGAAACTTTTTTGCGCTCAAAAATACTAATGAACTGGCTGGTATCAACTTGCCAGCCAAATGGACTGGACAACGGATACCGCATAATGCGATGACACTATTTCAATTAAATTTGCCTGAAACTTTACCCACAGGGCAATATTGCCTTTATGGCATTTTGTCTCCTGAAG
>LUTY01001287.1 GCA_001640045.1 Candidatus Thiomargarita nelsonii
CATTTTGTCCATAAATATAAGTCCCGACACCTGATTTCTCCGTAATATTCCCCAGCAAATTTCCGCTTTGGTGAAAAATATTCAGCTAGAAACCAATGAGACGATTGCAACGATGGATAAAACCATCGGGCAAGTGGTGGATGGATCGCAGCTAGCAGAGCGTGCTGGTGAGCAGATGACAGATACCCAAACCACGACAGCGAATTTGGTGCAAGTGGTGGGACAAATTGCGGTGGCTTCCAGACAGCAAGCGCAAATCAGTAATGATTTACGCGAAAGGGCGAGTACAATTCAACTCAGTACCCAAGAAACGGGTAGACAGTTAGAAGAACAGATGATACAAACAGATCGTTTGGTGACGTTTTCCAAGCAGTTGATTGAGTCGGTTCGGGTATTTAAGTTGCCCGACAGTCATAACTGATAACTGATAACTAACGTAATTAACCATGAGCAATGACCAATTACCAACTGAATTCGCACAACTAGCCCCTGTTTTACTGCTCGAATCTATTGAGTTGGCAGCACCGGACATATTGGAACAGATATGTGCTCAACTGACCGTTTCTACAGAAGAATTGTCAGTCGCCCTTTCAGCTTGTGTTTCATTAGAAAGTGATGACCCAGCCTTGTTAGAAAGTAGTGAAAACTACAGCAATCAAGTACAGGAAATCTGGGACACCGCCGAACTGGCGGGCTTGAGTGGATTGCAGGAAGTTTGCACATTTGTTAATGACAATTGGATGGCCTTTATTATTCAAAATAAAGATCAAAAACAGGCCATCCAAAGCTATTTTGAACAATGGCGAACGCGACAACATACGTTTAGCATAAACTTTAAGCGGTTCAGGTTCGATAGACA
>LUTY01001288.1 GCA_001640045.1 Candidatus Thiomargarita nelsonii
TGGTTTTGACGAAAGACTTTTTGGTTCGATGTGATTAATCCGACAGGCTGCTAGCGTCGATTTCTCGTTCCCACGCTCTGCGTGGGAATGCATGCCTCGACGCTCCGCGTCGAGTGTTAAGATATGAACCCACCCACCAAAATAATTTCCTCTGAAACGGATGATAATCTGTTTTTGCCAAATAGTTGCGATGTGTACACCGTTTTTTTAGGCATTCTCGTGACTGAATTACTCGCTTTTGTATTCGTATTAGTGCCGCTAACAGATTGGGACTATACAAAGCTCGTCACCGATTTAGCAATGGTATCATTATTTATGCAATGGGTCACTTTGGGCAGTATGGGGCTGTTATGTCTAGTACGCCGTTGGTTATCTCACAATAATATCATTGCCGCCTTCATAACCTATCTGCTCATTTTAATGATGACGTGGCTTGTCAGTGAAATCGCTTGGCGGCTAAACTTATCGTCATCGAGCCATTATCTATTATTAGGGCGCAATCTTGGGATTAGTGCGATTATCAGTGCCATTGCTCTGCGCTATTTTTATGTTCAATTTCAGTGGAAAAAAGAAACCAAGGCTAATGCCAACAGCCGTGCCCAAGCTTTACAAGCCCGAATTCGTCCACATTTTCTGTTTAATAGTATGAATACTATCGCCAGTTTAATCCGTTTTCAACCAGAAAAAGCAGAATATGTGGTAGAAGAATTTGCGGAATTATTTCGTGCGAGTTTGGCAGATACGAAAACTTTCGTGACTTTTAAAAAAGAACTGACATTATGTCAGCAGTATTTAGATATTGAAGCATTACGCTTTGGTGGACGTTTGCAGCTGGTTTGGAAAGTCGATAATATCCCTG
>LUTY01001296.1 GCA_001640045.1 Candidatus Thiomargarita nelsonii
AATTAACCTGCGGGGTATTGGTCTCCCCGTAGGTTTGCCGGCACGAAATGGCATTGGGGTGCAGGGGGTGTCCCCTGATCGATTCGATTTTTTTTTTTTGTATTTTCGTATATTTAATACGATTATTTGAGGGATTACGCGGATTAAAAAAATAGGTAGGATGTTTCTGCTTCGCTTTTTGGAAACAGACTTCTGAATCGGGATCAATAAAAATTTCCGATAACTATTGGGGAGCCACTTTTTCTGGTTCCTAGTCTGGACGCGCCAGCCTCAAGTGTGAGTTCTCTCCATGAGCGTCGAATCGGCCTAAAACACGGGACGCTGGCGCGTCCAGACTGCATTCCCACGCCAGCGCGTGGGAACGAGAAAACTTTTATACTCTGGGTACCTCTATCTTAGATAACACCGCCTTCAACACCATATCCACATTATGCCCTTCAATTTCCAATTCCGGTGCTAAAGCAATACGATGACGCAAGGTTGCCAACGCGATGTTTTTGACATCATCAGGGGTCACAAAATCGCGTTCTGCTAATAGTGCGGCAGCACGGGCTGCACGAATCAGTGCCAGACTACCACGCGGTCCTGCTCCAAAACTAATCCCTGGCCAAGTGCGCGTACTTCGTACAATTTTTACTACATAATCATAGACGCGATCATCAATTTGTAAATTCGCCGCGATCTGTTGCAATGTAATGACATTTTCGGGTTGAATCACAGTGTTGACAGCACTGACATCTAAGGCATCGCCAACTTTGCTCGATGTGACTTGTTTGACTAAATGGGTTTCTTCTTCTTCCGTGGGATAGTCAATGCGTATTTTTAGTAAAAACCGATCCAATTGTGCTTCAGGCAAAGGATAAGTGCCTTCTTGTTCAATCGGATTTTGAGTGGCCAGCGTCATAAACGGCGGGGATACCGTAAATCCTTTGCCTTCAATCGTCACTTGTTGTTCTTGCATGACTTCTAATAAAGCCGCTTGCGTTTTAGCAGGAGCGCGGTTGATTTCGTCAGCTAATAACAAGTGCGTGAAAACAGGACCTTGGCGAATATGAAAGGCTTCGCTTTTCATATCATACATCGCATGTCCAATGACATCACTAGGCATTAAATCGGGAGTAAATTGGATGCGCGTGAAACAGCCTTCAAAGGTTTTCGCCAAAGCTTGCACTAACAAGGTTTTACCTAAGCCGGGGACACCTTCAATCAATACATGTCCTGCCGCTAACAACGCAATGAGCACTTGCTCAATCACTTCTTGTTGACCAACAACAGCGTAACTGACTTCGGTGCGAATCTCTTGGATAATCTCGATGGCACGCCTGAGTTGTTCATGAGTAGGCGATGCTGTCATAGTTTTTTCCTTATTTGTGTGATAATTTGGAGAGAACGGGTAAAAGCAACGGCTGTGTTAGCTTTGCTACCATGCAAGGCTATTTCTATTTCGTCCGCAGGCAATTCACATAATTGTGCTAAGTGCTGACTTAATTCAAGCTGAGACAAGCCCACCCAGTCTGGATGTACTGACTCTAAACGTTTTAGCAAAGCTTGTCTGGCACTGTGCAATAATACCTGAGCTTGATTATGTCGCCATAAAAAATGGCCACTGGCTTCTATATGTTCAAATAAGCGGCGACGGGCGCGTGGTGGTTCGGGTAACAAACTTCCAAAGCGGCGGCTGGCTGACCATAACCAAAAGAGTAATAAAATTGTGGCACTGATAATCACTGCCCACATATTTTTCCATAATAAAAGCCATAATGAAGGGACATCCGGCTGCATTTCTTCCATTTGACTATTTTCAGGCAGCATTTCTTCCATTTGACTATTTTCAGGCAGCATTTCTTCCATTTGACTATGTAACAGCCATACATGTGCCGCTTGGCGTTCTAAATGCACTAACTCCCAAAAAAATTGGGCATGATCATATTCCCCGATTTTATCATTTTCAATAAAGGCGAGATCGCTTAATAGCGTGATCAAACCTGTACCATAGTAATATATTAGCAAATGCGTACCATATTCGTCGCCCATTTCCAGTGCCGGTTCGTAATCGCTATATTCAAGATAATAATCAGGATTAAAGGCAACTTTTAGGCTGTCTTCTGCAAAAAAAATTTCAGTTGGAGGGGCTTGTGCTATTTCAGCTTCGTTTAAGCCATTTTGATATTGCTTGATATCAAGCACTGTGAACAATTTTTCACTGGCTAGAATCAGGTGCCCCCCCTCTTCAATCCAGTAGATCAATTGTTGAATTTGCTCTTCACTGAGAGCTTCCTCATTGAGGAAACTACCATATAATATCAACGTGTCTTGTGTATCCAATTCGTTTTCAACATCGGGTAAGAATTCGACGGATTTGACAGGTGTACCCATGCGCTCTAATAAGCGTTCTGCGGCTAATAGAGGATTGTCACGGGCTTCACCTTCATAACCGATTTCCACGCTTTCTGATACAATTTTAAAATTATTGTAAAACCAATAACTTATAAATATTAATCCGATGGAGAATAGGAGCAGTATGATGCGTTGCATGCCTTTAATTCATAAGTATGCAAGGAGTAGGCCAGATTTATCTTGGACGTCCAAAGTAAACCTGCCATTCCTGACACAGTCGTTGCACTTCAAGTTCAGTGGGCAGCCGCCCAGCATAGGCGATAGTTTGCCAAACGCGACTCAGCCCAGAAAAATAAATGATTAATTCATTCGTTTGTGTCTTTTTCACCACTCGAAGACATTCACTATCTGTGGCACTGTCATCAATATTCAACCCATCGCGTGTGTTCAATACCGAAAGTGCGCCACGATAAAGCAAACTGATGGCTGTCCGGCTCGATCCTGATTGCCAGAATGTCCAAGCCTGTTGAGAAATATTGGGCATGATCATCTGTGCCTTTTTAACTTCTTTATCCAATAAACGCGGATTGGCGGTGTCAGTCGGTTTTTGTGGACGCAATTGTTCCAACCAAGGCGAGACATAGATAATAACTCGTATGAGTCCAACAGCGAGCAGTATCCAAAGTAGTAGTTCAAAAACTTGTGCGAGCCCGATGTTTTCCAAAGATCTCGGTTTGAGAGTTTCCTGAGCGCCCTTTTTGAGAGTTTCCTGAGCGCCCTCTTTGAGAGTTTCCTGAGCGCCCTCTTTGAGAGAGAGTTCACCAATATATTCCAAACGATATTCTTCGCGAGTATTTTTAAATTCTGGCTGCGATAGAATATCAGCGATATACTGTTTTGCCATTTTGGGATCAACAGTTTCTTGAGCTAACACAGT
>LUTY01001290.1 GCA_001640045.1 Candidatus Thiomargarita nelsonii
ATTTTAGTGACTCACAACACCCGTGAATTTAATCGTGTTGAAGGATTGATTATTGAAGACTGGGAAAATGATTCATCATAACAATCTTATGCCTCATTCACATTATTTGAACTGTGATTTTTGTGATTGATGTGATTTTTAGGCCATGATTTTTTATATGGCTCATCATTCACATCATAAAAATCACCGTTCAAACAATTAAGGAACATCTTTTTTTTAAAGAACATGTTCTTGATAGAGGGGTAGCTCGTTTTGATTCTGATCCTGCGATATCGGAAGCGTGGTATAGATTGATGAACGATAAATTTAACCCTGATGATTTAAAACTTTTAAAACATGAATATTTTGAAGATCGTTTCGAGAGCTTATTTAAAACTGACTATAGAACTGCCCACGATGCAGCGGTACGTTCAAACCGTCCATCGGGGTTAGACTAAGCAACTTTAGGAGGAAAATAGATGGCATTTTACATAGATATTAGGAAAACCGTTGAAGATGACAATTTTGCTGAATACCAATTTAGTTCTTCGCCTCAGAATGAGAAAAATGGCTTGCTAAGGATTAACAAGAATACAGGGAATATTGTTTTTTTAAAGTCACTTGTCAATGATCCAAAGGGCAATATTAGCCAAAGAGCGGCGGTTAAGCTATTCAAGCATTGGCATCAGGGGGATTTACCAGAATCAACCTGTTGGGCATCATAATTTTTCTTGTTCCCACGCGGAGCATTCGTTTGCCGCTCAATTTGCCTCCCAAACGGTGGCAATCGTCTGTAAACATTATACGGTTCAATCTAATTTAGATGCCTACGGATTGAAAACAGATAATTTTAATTCCTCTCTCCTAGATAAATGGTTAG
>LUTY01001291.1 GCA_001640045.1 Candidatus Thiomargarita nelsonii
CAAGAATGAGCGCAGCGTGTTTACTAACACTGAACATCCTAGCAATCAACCCGGGTACAGTGTGAAACTGAAGCTCTAGTGCAGGAGGGCGGAAATACCCAGCCCAGAAAAAGGGCAACCACAAGGGATTGCCCCTACGAAAAATCACGGCAGAAGGTAGGGGCAATCCTTTATGGTTGCCCCTAACGAAATCGGTTTTGACTTATCCCTGCTAATAATTAATCCCTGTAGTTCCTATAAAAACATTCAAAGCTCCCCCTCTATTATTAGCTTTTCTATTTTGGCTTGTAGTTCAATATTACTGATTTTGATTGATTTTTTGAATTTACAAACATTTTGTAAATGAATCATATTGATATGTGTCTTAATCCGTATTAACGCCTCTTCGTACTGAAAAGGTTTTGTGAGGTAATCCACAGCACCTACTTGAAATGCAGTGACTTTATGTTGAAGATCGGTTAAAGCCGTTATAAAAATCACTGGAATGTCTCGATTTTGTGGATCAGCTTTGATCCGTCGACACGTTTCAAAACCATCTATACCTGCAATTGAACCAATAGGCTTTCAGCCGCCTGGCACTTTGATAACGACATACGGTAATTAAATGACAGGAGAAGTGTATGGACTAGAAATGGCGGCACAATGGCAAGTCAGCAATGATTGGCGATTGATGGCTACTTACAGTTATACCGATGTGCAATTACATTTGCTACCGACGAGTCAATCAGTGTTTGGAGAAGTCGAAGAAGGCGACACGCCTCATCATCAAGCCACACTGCGTTCACTTTTGAATTTGCCACACAATACCGTTTTGATGTCCGCTTAGCTTGGCAAGCACAGAAAGACTTCAATTTAAGC
>LUTY01001292.1 GCA_001640045.1 Candidatus Thiomargarita nelsonii
AAACATCCCTTTAATAAAAAAACAGCGACCACAGCGAAAGATGAGAAGCTGTCTCCAAGCGTAAGATAAACACTTTGCCTTATCCACATAGCAGAGAAAATGATTGATATGCTCTCTAAAATCATGCGCTGGTTTATCAAGCAAATCAATATTTTGATTGGTTTGCTTGTATTAATAATAGGTTTAATCACGACACCACTCCCTATACCCATTGGTATTCCATTGATGGTTGTTGGTGGTATCATTTTGTTAAAAAATTCATATCAGGCTAAACGAGTTTATAATAAGGCTCGAAAATACCTGAAAAAAAATGTCAGTTATGTCATGTCTTTCTGGATTAAATTTGAAAATATCCTTCGATATAAAAAAAGGCTTACCCCAAAGGGTAGAACAAAATGATTTTTAGGAGTCCAAGATTTATCTTGGACGTCCAAGATAAATCTTGGACTCCGAATAACTGGAGAAAAAAAATTATGGAGGACAATGATAAGATAGAACTCAAGCCGGATTTGGTCATCCGTGACAATTATCGCTTGGTAGAAGAGCTTGGCAAAGGTAATATGGGCGTGGTATGGAAAGCCATCAACTTGATTCAGGAGGCAGGGGGTGTACGCTATGTAGCCATTAAGTTTTTAAGTCTAGATTTCAAGCAACATCCTGATGCGCTAAAAGCATTGGTACGTGAATTTCACCGCTATAAAAGGCTCATTCATCCTAATATTCTCAAAGCGTATAACTTAGATCGCTTCGGTACTACCTTTTTCATGGTGATGGAATTCTTAAAGGGAATTCCATTAAACAAATTCATTAAAAGTCACCAAAATGGCATATCCCTCATCGAAGCCAAGCCGATCATC
>LUTY01001293.1 GCA_001640045.1 Candidatus Thiomargarita nelsonii
CCCTCCAGACGCTCTATCAACCAACCTGCCGCTTTTTTGGTCATTTGCAGACGCGATTCGAGATCATTTTCGATATAGGTTTCAGTCAGTGTATTAGCCACATTGGCGGCCAATTTTGGATCAGATGACTCAAAATTGATCTCAAGCAATGGACTCCTCTTTACCTGAGTAACGTTTAAACGGCTTTGAAAGGCTTTGACGATGGCATTACGTTGTTTGGCAAGCGAAGGTTTTTCAGGCTTTTTTTGGGGAAATAGGGCCGATAACCAGTCACGCCAGTTTAATTTTGAACCGCGTTCCAGTGTGGGATCGAATTCTGGATGAGTTGCCAAGTTCATGCGATCAATCACCTTTTCGACAATCAGATGGGATTGCAACAGGTGTACATGAGCTTTATAGTATTCTTTATTAGCGCGTTGGTCGTACACTTCTTCAATGGCAACAATCTTTGCAGCATTCATTTCGAGTAGCAGGGTTGCCGTTGCTTGATAAATAGGTGTCAACGATAAACTATACAATGCTGCCAGTATGCCAATAAAAAAAGTTATCCAAATGGTATGCCATTTGTATTTTTTAAAGACTGCCCAATAGCCTCGCAGATCGATTTCATCTTGATTGTCTTCAGATTTGAGCGTTAAGCTTAATCGGATATCTTTTTCTTGAGTTGATTCTTTAGGTAAAATGTTGCTCATATATGAGTTCGACTTGATTCATCTCTAAGGAAATCAGTTGATAGTTAAAATTAACTATTTCTTTTATTTATTATTTTTAGCCATTTTAAAAAAAAAAAATAACAAAAACAAAGTATTATATTTAAAATAACGCTTCCATAATCTGCGCGGTTCGTGATAGAGCC
>LUTY01001294.1 GCA_001640045.1 Candidatus Thiomargarita nelsonii
CAATTATGGATGAAAAAGATTTTGATAATCTACGTCAAAGAGAACTGGAAGAAGGTCTGCAAAAGGGACGACTGGCTGAAAAACAAGAAACTGCCCGCAAAATGTTAGCCAAAGGCTATGATTTAGCTGAAATTGCTGAATTGACGGGCCTTTCCTCCGCAGACTTAGCTACTTTATAAGTATTTTGGAGTCCAAGATTCATCTTGGACGTCCAAGATAAATCTTGGACTCCAAAATACCATAATTTAGCTTTAAAACTTGTCGGGTGGATTAGCGGAGCTAACTACTCTTGAGCTTCGATCGTAGGACAATTGACAAACGCTTATGTTCATCTGATAAACTCAACACCTGTTGAAATAGTTACACCAACCATGAAAATCCGTCTCTTAACTTTGTTAATCTACACCTTGAGTATCCTGACTGGAATAGTCGCCTTTCTTTATCCATTCTGGCAACCAAGCCTCAATCAAATGGGAGAACCCCATGCCGCTGATGCTCCGTTGATGCTGACCCTCTTGGTTAGCATCTGTTTTGTGATCTTACTATTGGAAGTGCAGGACATGACGGTTAAATGGATCGCCTTGTTAGGCATTTTGGTAGCGATCAACGCCATGCTACGTTTTGTCGAGCTTGCTATTCCAGGACCCGGGGGCTTTAGCTTTATATTTATATTGATTATTCTTACAGGCTACGTTTTCGGTGGACGCTTTGGTTTTTTAATGGGCGCATTAACGATACTTGTATCGGCTTTGATTACCGGTGGAGTTGGCCCCTGGCTACCCTATCAAATGTTCACTGCGGCTTGGATTGGCCTTTCTGCCCCACTCTGTCGCCCCTTAGTATTATTATTCAAAG
>LUTY01001295.1 GCA_001640045.1 Candidatus Thiomargarita nelsonii
TGGAATTTCCTCAATCTGTTGTAATTGGTAATATATTTCCCGATCACCCGTTAAGCCTAAAGCCCTTTATTGATGTTTTATTCGTTGTCAAGCATTCGCTGTACTCACCACCACCGTGGAACTAATAAGAATGAGTAGACTATGAATTTACAACTCAAATCACTCAAGCATCGCTTGAATAGCAAAGTAGATTTATTTTTAAATCAAGCTGCTATCACTGAGTCGAATGCCGCCAGTCTCAAGCCGATCATTTTGGATTACGTGAATCGAGACGATAACAAATATGTGCTATTCCGACACTCTTCGCTTTATTTTTTTGCTGAGGGTGCCTTGGAGTTTGTGGAAAAAACCGCTGACAATTTCGCTGATGCCAATTATTTACGGTTTGATGGCGAAAAAGTAACCCGTATTGATCCTGAGTACTATTTAGGGGGTTTAAAAAAGGAAGTAAAGAGCAGTTGGACGGTTGGCTATGAGTGGAGTAGCTTTGATTGGAGTAGCAACAACAATAATAATAACAACAATAATAATAATAACGGTAATAATAACGGGTGAACCAATGTGGACTTTTATTGCCGTTGTTGTACTGCTCCTGTTCATCATCCGTTTTATAAAACTTTTCCGTCAAACGCGATTTTTGAAAAAAATCAGACAACATTTGTTCAACATACCCGCGTTTGATAACGGTTTGATTGATTGTTATGTTAAGGTAAATGGACGCATCAAGTCTGATAATGCTTTTTCTTCTCCCATTTCTAAAAAAACCTGTGCATTTTACATGGTAAAAGTATTGGCATTATGGAAAACTAAAGAAAAAAAACCCGGCAAAGGCATGGAACAACATAAAAAGGTGAT
>LUTY01001304.1 GCA_001640045.1 Candidatus Thiomargarita nelsonii
CGCGCTAGAAAATACGCAAGGGCGACGAATTTTATTGGTGGACACTTGTCACTCTGGCAATGCTTTCAATTCGCGCCTTGTCAAAGATGCCGCTGATGCCAATATTGTCGTAATCAGTGCCACCGATAGCGATAGTGTCGCGCAAGAATTGCCGAGATTGAAACATGGCGTTTTTACTTATGCCTTGCTTTCCGGTTTGCGCGGCGAGGCGGACGCGAATCGTGATAAGGTATTAAAAATAAAGGAATTAGATAGTTACTTATCGAATAATATAGAGAAATTGACAAGCGGTAGTCAGGTGCCGGTGTTACACGCTCCGGGGGGATTTCGGGATTTTGTGTTTGCGCGGTTATGAAGTTTCCTATCCTTTGATTTGACGCTGAGCTAGTGTCCAGCATTCCCAACCTCCTGTTGGGAACGAGAAAAATAGATGACACGAGATAGCTTATATAGGCATCCTAAATAATTTGTGGTGGCAAAGATCTCTTCATTTTTGAAAACTGAAGAGTTTTTTGCAATGAATGTTATAAATATATAAATGAGACATTGATCAAATCATTCGAGCTTTGTACATATTTTATTTATAACCAATTAAAATTAAAGTAAAAATATTTTTCTATTCTGCGATTAAACCTCATCTAGTAAACTCACCCCAAGGGCGGACCCTAATCCAGTGTATTGGGCGACGTTTGTATTGTATGGGGTTTAAAAGTCTGGTATATTGCTTTTGTTTGGCGATAAATTAATAGGTGATTAAACATGATATATGCTTTTAAAGAACGAATCGGAGACCCATCGCTGTTTTGTGGTCGTAAGCAACAAATGGAGTTGCTGATGAATTGGGTCAAAATGATACCTAGACAAATGGCTAAATCCCGTGCGCTGTTATGTCGGCGCAAGAGTGGCAAATCGGCGGTCATGCAGCGATTATTTAATCTTTTGTGGAACCAAAACGGTTCGGTGATTCCGTTTTATTTTGAAGTGCGGGAAGAGGATCAATGGCTTTTGTCATTTTCTGAAGCTTATTATCGCACCTTTATGAGCCACTATCTGTCGTTTAAAACGAGAACAGCTCTTCCTTTTAATAATCGGCCTTGGCAATTTGTTGAACTCATCAAGATGGCAACCGAGATAGGCGACAAAAACGTTCTGAAGGATATTGGTTATTTTCAAGCACATATGCAAGCTGAACAGGTGGAACAAGCGATGAATTGGGCCTTTGGTGCTCCAGCAGATTTTGCAGAACTGGAAAATGTCTTTATTTTGGTTATGATCGATGAAATACAGTTTATGACCAAACATATCTTTTATGACAAGGAACACAAGGTGTCGGGACGTAATTTGCCGGGTGCCTATCATGGACTGGTAGAATCTAAACTTGCACCGATGTTGGTTTCCGGCAGTTATGTGGGTTGGATGACTCAAATGATACATGATAAATTCAAGGGGGGGCGACTCAAAAAAACTAAAATGTCCTCCAAACTGGCTGTGGATGAAGGTTTAGAAGCAGTTTACCGATACGCCGAGTACAATAACAAACCCGTGTCTGACGAAGTAGCCCTACTCATTAACAAACTGTTGCAAAGCGATCCTTTTTATATCGCCAGCCTGTTTCGCAGCGACTGGGAAGAGCAAGATTTTAGCTCGGTTGAAGGCGTGATTAAAACGCTAAATTACGAAATCAAAGATAGAGACGGCGAGATTTTTGGTACTTGGGCGGAATATATTTATTCAACGATCCAAGCCGTTAATGATCGATATGCTAAGCAAATTCTGCTGTTCTTATCCAAAAAACGCCATAAGGAATGTACCCGGACTGAAATCAGTGATCATCTCAAGGGTGAATTATCAGATAGTACACTTGAAAAAAAACTCCGCATCCTTGAATCTGGAGATTTGATAACTCAGGGCTCTAATAATTTTCGTTATAGTGGCATCCCTGATGACATTTTAGATTTGATCTTTCGTACCCTCTACCAAGAAGAAATTGAGCAAGTCAAACCGGATATAGCGAAAGAACTTACCAATCAAGTTGTTGCCTTAAAGAAAGACAAACAGTCGTTACAAGGTGCATATAATGAACTCAAGGGTCGAATGTTAGAATTAATTGTTTACCGGGAATTGAACCAATGTAGAAACAAGGGCAAACCGATAGATAATTTTCGAGCTAGGTTACGAGCCATTGAAAAGTCTCAAATGGAAGCGACGTTAACAGCGGTGTCAAAGCTAAGCTTTGAGAGAGTCTGGATGAATTATTATATACAATTGCCTCAAACGACTGGAGTAGAGGTGGATGTTTTAGCTTTGGGAGAGGATAAAAACAGTTGTTGGGCATTAGTCTTTGAACTAAAAAACCGCGATGCTAAACATTTACCAACCCAGGTGGAAGCGCAATTGTTTGTGACGAAGATAGAAGGGGTTAAACAGTGGTTAGCTTCAAGAGGAAAAACCATCAAATTGGTTTGCCCCGTTTATCTGAGTGCCGAAGGGTTTGCGGATTCAGTAGAAACGTGGTTGCACGAACAAGGTGTATTGACTTCGGATTTGGCACATTGGGAGCGTGGCTCTAAATAAATCAATGTGGTCATACGCAGTGCCGGACGGGGTTTTTACTTGTGTGTTAAATTTGAAGCTATGAAAGCGGTTTATTTGTTATTAACAGAGATAAGTCAAAATCTTTTAACTAAATTGGCTGCTCGTATCGGTTTTGACTTATCCCTGCTAAAAACAAATCCCTGTAGTTAATGTTTAGATTCCTTATTTTCAAAAAACCTCAAAACACCGCTCAGTCCACACCCACAAAGGCAAAGTTTCCAAAACGAGTTCCTTTTCAGGAGACAGAATGCCATAAAGGCAATATTGCCCCGTGGGCAAACTTTCCGGCAATGTCAGATCAAAAAGCGTCACTGGCGTATGAAAAGTCCTTTCACCAATCCATTTTTTAGGCTCATTAACGCCCGCCAATTTATTCATATCTCTCAGAGCAAAAAAGTTCCCATCGGGCAACAAGACAGCAGCATATAAATCATAACCCCAAGCTAATTCCTCAATCAGTTGCGCCTGAAAATGCTCGCCCCTTTGATAGCTCACTTTTGCCACTTGGATATTGACCGAACTCGTTTTTGGCGAATCAACACCGCCACTCACTAAAACCGTGATAGGCTCGCTGGCAGAAATATTACCGAGCGATTCCTCAGCATAAAAAGTAATTTCATAAACACCGTTATACACCGCATCATCCCAATCCGTTCTCCAAACCTTTTCTAGATCGG
>LUTY01001297.1 GCA_001640045.1 Candidatus Thiomargarita nelsonii
GGAACGGAGTGGAGATCATGCCTGCCTGGACGCTCCTGCGTCCTGCAATTCGCCGGATGCGGAGGGAGCGTGCTGCAATCAATTTGCAGGACGCGGAGCGTCCAGGCAGGCATTCCCACGCAGAGCGTGGGAACGAGGACGTAGTAGTTTAGTAGTTTTTTTTTTTAGTAGGTTTTTAGTAGATAGTAGGTTTTTCTCGTTCCCACGCTCTGCGTGGGAATGCCTGCCAGGACGCTCCGCGTCCTGCAATAAAAAAGGAGAAGAATATGGGACGTAGTCGTTATAAAATAACTGAAAACGAGGTACCGTACTTTCATACGAGCACCATTGTCGGTTGGTTACCGATATTCACCCGCCCTGAAACAGTCAAAATGATTTTAGATTCATGGGAATACCTACAAAAACACGACAATTTTGTTCTGCATGGTTATGTCATTCTTGAAAATCATATTCATTTTATTGCCAAGAGTGATAACCATAGTGAGCATATCCAGCGGTTCAAGTCTTTTACTGCCAGACAGATTATCGACTACCTAGAAAAACAAGGTGTCACTAGGTTTTTAAAACAATTGGAGTTTTACAAAGTGAAACATAAAGAAGATCGTCAATATCAGTTTTGGCAGGAAGGGACACATCCTAAACAGATGTTGAATGAGGAAATGATGCGGCAAAAATTGGAGTATATTCACTATAATCCGGTCAAACGGGGTTATGTGGATGAGCCTGTTCATTGGCGTTATTCTAGTGCGCGAAACTATGCAGGACAAGATGGGTTGGTGTCGGTGTGTCGTGTTTGGTGAAAGCGGTAATTCTCCGATTTCATCTAAAAAGAGTGTGCCACCATTGGCGGCTTG
>LUTY01001298.1 GCA_001640045.1 Candidatus Thiomargarita nelsonii
AATTTACGCAGAAAATGTATCGCTTGCTCCACAAAAGCGGATTTTCCGATGGCGACATTATCTATATGAACCCCTATCCGCCCATTGTCCCCTTAAATGGCTATGTGGATGCCGCCCGTCAAGATTTTCCCATGCGTGATCCAAAAACGGAATTACAACAAGCGATTGACCAAGCCAATCAAGATTTACAACCGGGTGAACAATTTATTTTCTATTTACATGGACATGCCCGTCCCGACTCGGTGGAGATTGGCAGAACTGAAAAAATGTCGGCTCAAGAACTCAAAATCCTGCTGGCACAAATTCCGACCGATGTAGAACAAATTATCATCCTGGATACCTGTTATTCAGGTTCGTTCTTGGATGAATTGGCGGGCGTGCCTAACCGCGTTGTGATTAGCAGTGCTGATGCGAATTCTCTCGCTTGGACTACCGAATCGATGAGTTTTGCGGAGAGTTTTATAGGGCAACTTCAATATGGACGCAGTATCGGTGAAGCTTTTGAATTGGCTGAAACGACGATAATCAATGAGCCACAAATTTTTGGCGCACAACGCCCCCAAATTGATGACACACAAGATGGTGTCTATGCTGAGGATGACAATAGCGTTGCCCGTGAAGTTTACATTGGTGGCAAACAAGAGCCGGGTAGTTTGCCCCCTTCCATTATTGAAGTTCATCCCACCATCCGATTGGCTAAAGGGCAAAGCACGGCGACATTATGGGTTAAAGCCATTCCCGGCTTTGATGGCATGAAAAAAGTGCGGGCTATTTTGGTGAATGAACATGATGAAGGTGCTGAGTATCAAGGTGATAACACTCAGTTTACACAGGGGGAATTAAGCTTAAAGCC
>LUTY01001299.1 GCA_001640045.1 Candidatus Thiomargarita nelsonii
TGTCGCGCTTAATATTAAAACTCACGCGCTTACAAATGGGGCCAGTGAGCCATTGGATGATTAAACGCTTTATTAAGTATTATGGCGTGGATATGAATATCGCACAATCAACGAATGTGCGTGATTATGCCAGTTTTAACCAATTTTTTACTCGCGCTCTAAAGTCTAAGGCGCGACTGCTGGATGAGGCGGAACTTATCAGTCCCGTCGATGCTGAAATCAGTCAGATCGGTCAAATTGATAATGGCAGCTTATTGCAAGCCAAAGGTCGTTCTTATCATCTTAATACATTATTGGGTGGAAATGCGAAAATGGTCAATTTATTTAAACAGGCTTTGTTTTGCACCTTGTATTTGTCACCTAAGGATTATCATCGTATACATATGCCAATGACGGGTTTGTTAACCGATATGCTGTATGTGCCGGGGCGATTATTCAGTGTTAATCAGCGAACGGCTCGAGTGATACCCAATTTGTTTGCCCGCAATGAGCGGGTGATTTGTCTCTTTGAAACGGAATTTGGGCCTATGGCCTTGATTTTAGTAGGAGCAATATTTGTCGGCAGTATAGAAACCGTGTGGGCAGGTACAGTAACACCCAATCGCTTATCTCAAATTGAGCATTGGCATTATTCTGAAAAAACTGTCTTACAACGCGGAGCAGAAATGGGGCGGTTTAATATGGGCTCGACAGTGATTGTACTATTAGATGCTAATCGTCTAAAGTGGTTGCCTGAACTGGCTGCATCAAATAAGGTTTTGATGGGGCAAGGCTTAGCGCAACAGTACTCAAGCCCGGAACTTGCCAAATAATTTAACCTTGCTTTTTGTGGAGAATTTGCTTAGCATAATA
>LUTY01001300.1 GCA_001640045.1 Candidatus Thiomargarita nelsonii
CAAAAAAGTGGCGGCAACAATCCAAACAATAGCGAAAAAAACGGTTTTGGAACACGCCTATCAAACCTTAAACAATGCCGCCGCCTATGCAGAACTAACAGAAACCCTCAAAGGGCGGGGACAACTCGCCTTAATTGAAGGATGGATACCCAGCGACGATTTACCAAAACTAGAAACCACCCTCAAAGAAAAATTACACACCCCATTTGTCCTCACCACTCGAAAACCGCTACCCTCAGAATATCCACAAGTACCCTCACTGATACGGCATCACCGCCTTTTAGCCCCATTTATCGCCCTAGTGAAAAATTACGGAACCCCCCGCTATGGAGAAATTGATCCCACCCTCCTATTCACCATCACCTTTATCCTCATGTTTGGCAGCATGTTTGGCGATGTCGGACACGGCGCATTGATTGCCAGCGCAGGATGGTACTGGCACCACAAACTCAAAAGCTTTACAGTCTTTTTTATCGCAGCCGGCTTATCATCCATTACCTTTGGCTTTTTATACGGGAGTATTTTTGGCTTTGAAGAAATACTACTACCAGCACTCTGGATATCACCGATTCACAACCCTACCCTAATGCTAAAGATTGCCCTCTACTGGGGCATCGGCTTTATATTAATAGCAACCCTTATCACCCTCATCAACCGCTGGCGAGAAGGACAATATGCGGCTGCACTGCTGAACAATACCGCTGGCATCTTACTCTATTTAGGAGGAATTTATGCCATCCACCGCTGGATGGAAAAAGGCGTTTTTAACACAGACCAACAACTCGCTATCCTACTACCGCTACTGACTATTTTGGCTTATAAATGGACCCAAAATAAACTACCCTTTGCAGA
>LUTY01001301.1 GCA_001640045.1 Candidatus Thiomargarita nelsonii
GGGGCCGATACCGAAAGCGGAAAGACAAAGATGCAAGGCAGCCGTCCCGTTGGCACACGATACCGCATAGGGGGCACCGACGAGTTCGGAAAACGCCTGCTCGAACCGTGCAACGTATTGGCCGTGGGTGGATATCCACGAACTCTCAATACACTCCAGCACGTAGCGTTTTTCATTGCCCACCAAGGCCGGGGCTGCAACCGGGATACGGGGTCTTTTCACGTCATCTATTTTCATTAAAGCGGCTCCTTCATCCAGTCACAGTACAGGATATCTTGGTCTTCGGCATCCAAAGTGCAGCCTGCGGTAAGCCGATACAGTGCCCGGTAGGCCCTAGCTGTGCGTGACCAAGGAAACCGGGCCAGCCTGGCCCTGCCCTTGCGGCGCAGTTCATCTCTCAGCCCAGCGTCACTGGATAGCTTGAGCAATGCGCTGGCGATGGCCTCGATATCGGTCGGTTCGAATAGCAGGGCGGCATCACCCGCCTGGTCCGGCAGGGAGGTTACCGTAGATGAGGCAACCGGTGCCTCCCACAACCAGGCTTCGCGCATCAGGGCACTGGAGGCCTCGAACAGGGACGGAATCACGACGCAAATACATCTGCGGTAGAATGCCTCCAAATGTGGACGGGGTATGACACCGGTAAAGCGTACCTGGGCATCGAGCCCCAATTGGCTTACCTTATGTTTGATCTTGGGCCAAAAAGGGGTCTTGTTACCGGTACATACCAAGTTCAACCGGACATCGTGCTCATCCCGCAAGTGCTTGAGGGCCTCCAACAGGCGCAAATGATTCTTGTTACCCAGCTGCTGTACACCAGTACCTCTCTCCCAACGATAATCGTCTTCATG
>LUTY01001302.1 GCA_001640045.1 Candidatus Thiomargarita nelsonii
TGGTCAGACAGGCGGTACAGCGGACGCGGACATTGATGCCGTTGAGGCATGGGATACTTTTACTGGTAGCCATGACGTAGTGGTAGCCGTGATCGACACCGGTGTGGATTACAACCATGTCGATCTGGTTGATAACCGTTGGATAAATGTGGGCGAGATAGCCGGCAACGGTATAGACGATGATGGCAATGGCTTTGTAGATGATGTCTATGGATACGACTTCGTCTATGGCGACAGCGATCCTATGGATGGTCATTCGCACGGTACTCATTGCTCAGGTACCATTGGCGGTGTAGGCAACAACAGCATTGGTGTTGCGGGTGTTGCCCATACAGTGCGTATTATGGCCGTCAAGTTCCTTGATGATAGCGGCTCTGGCTCGACGGACGATGCCATTGAGTCAGTTCTCTATGCTGTAGATAACGGAGCCCATATTCTGAGCAATAGTTGGGGCGGTGATGATTTCTCTCAGGGCTTGGAGGATGCCATTAGCTATGCCAACGATCATGATGTGCTGTTTGTGGCTGCTGCGGGTAATGATGGACGTGACACCGATGTATCTCCTCATTATCCGTCAAGCTACGACGTGCCCAATGTGCTGGCAGTGGCAGCTACAGATCACAACGATGCTAAACCGAGCTGGTCCAATTATGGTCTGACGAGTGTAGACTTGGGGGCACCGGGGGTTGATACCTTGAGTACCGAGCCGGGCAATAGCTATGGTTATAAGAGCGGCACTTCCATGGCAACACCGCATGTTTCTGGTGCTGCGGCTCTTGTGAAGGGCTACAATCCCGGGTTGAGCGCCTTAGATATCAAGTCGCTGATTATGGACAGTGTTGATCCGGTGG
>LUTY01001303.1 GCA_001640045.1 Candidatus Thiomargarita nelsonii
AAGAGTGGGCAGAAGATTAAGGCGGAATTAGATGTGTCGTGGTGGGAAAAAAAATAGTCGGATCGTGCAAGGTACGCCTTGCACTCCTGATGTAGGAGAGCAAAGGAGTAGAATATGAGCGCAAGTCAATTAGCATTAGAATCTGAAACTTATCCCGACAGTGATGGAAAACCAATGGCTGATAACACGACACAATTTCGTTGGATTACAACGATTGTGGGAGAATTAGAAGATATGTTCCGCGATGATCCAAATGTTTTTGTCGCGGGAGATTTGTTATGGTATCCCGTTGAAGGTGAAACGAAAATCAATCGAGCCCCCGATGCGATGGTCGTTTTTGGTCGTCCCAAAGAGGATCGTGGTTCTTATAAACAATGGGAAGAGGAAGACATCGCACCACAATGCGTGTTTGAGGTGTGGTCATCAAGCAACCGCGAAGGCGAGATGCAGAAAAAGTTTGCTTTTTATAATCGTTATGGGGTTGAGGAATATTATCTTTATGATCCTGAGACGGGATTACTGGCGGGGTGGCTGAATGGTGGCAGCGGCTTATTGCCTATTTTGCAGATGCAAGGCTGGAAAAGTCCCCGATTGGGCATTCGTTTTGAACTTGATGGCAACCATTTATCTATTTATCGCTCTGATGGTAGACGTTTTGCGTCCTATATTGAACAAGCACAACGCGCCGATGCGGCGGAGCAACGTGCCAATGCTGAAGCCGAAGCCCGACATCATGCTGAAGTCGAAATTGCTCGCTTGAAAGCATTACTGGCTGAAAAATAACCTCGTTCGTAGGAGTCCAAAATTTATTTTGGGCGTCGGCTCGTCCAAGATAAATCTTGGACTCCTA
>LUTY01001405.1 GCA_001640045.1 Candidatus Thiomargarita nelsonii
AGTTCTGGAGTAATCACCGAGCCAGGCGCATAATAATATTTCAGCGTATTGTGTAAAAGTGTCGCACCGTCAGGAATAGACAGGGGTTTTATATACATGAAGTCAAAGCGTCCGCCCAAGGGACCACCCATGACGGTTCTGAAAATGAGTGTCACCGCAGACCCGGATACCAGCATGGGAGCCTTACGGCTTTGAGCCTGTCGATCATAAGTGGCTGGCAGATTAATTGCGCCTGGACCATTCAAGCGGCCTTTAGAATCCATGTCGGAAAAAAGTTCTTTCGACATGTTATAGATATAAAATTTCAGATCCTGAAATTCATCAATAATCACGGCAACTCTAGTACCTGAATGTGATCCAAGTCGTTCAGGTACACGAATAAAGATATCCCAATGAAGCAATGCATCTTCGGCACCATGACGATTATAGCGTTTCAGAAACCGTTGAATATACTCCAGTGCCATGATACCAGCCTTATGAGTGGTTTTATAGGCTAATAACTCTTCCAGCTCTATATCTTTATTAAACAAGTCAGCATCCTGTTCACAATAGGCCAGATACTGTCTAAAAAACGTGGTGGCGTATTCCAAAAGAAACTCTTTTAAGGTTCTTTTTTCCCGCGTCATTTTGAAATAAAATGGGGCGACTTGATACTCTGGTTTAAAAAAGACGGTATTCACTAGTCGGTCCAATAAGACCGTCTTTCCTATCCGCCGGGGTGCAATGAGGGCCGTACTCCACGAACCCATGCGTCCTATCGCCTTGACCCATTGGTCTAATTCCCTCAAAAGTTCTACCCTATCCGTAAATTCATCCTCGTGTACCATCTCTTCTACCGGCCAGATTTTGGTTTCAAGCATGGTTTAATACCTCCTTTTTAGTCGTTGAATGAGCATAATTAATTCTTTACTTGGTTATGAAGTCTAGCAATGCTTAATGATTATATCATTTAATGCTCAATAAATTAAATGATATAAATGTCGTTGATGCAACCAAAATTAATTCAATTCCTGTTAGTACGGGATTTATCTCAAATTGAGACTTCAGTTCTTAAATATTGAGCCAACTTGTCAGCCAAGGTTTTGACGTGCGGGAGAGCCATCATCGTCATATGCGTTCCCGGAACCCAATGTTCTTCCACTTTGGCATGAGTACAGTCGGTCCAACCCCAAGCTTCACGGTTATCTTCAAATTCACTCTCAGCCATTTGTTCGCTAGCACGAAACAGATGAATCGGACAGTGCAACTTGCCCGGGATTTGATAATCGGCATGTCCTTGTGCGGTGATGCAATAAGTGTTGACCAAGGCTTTGAGTTCATCCACGGGTGCGCCGGGGGCAAAGAAGATTTGTCGCTCAACAAAGGCTTGCATCACTTTGGCATAAGCGATTTCTATCTCTGGCATAGCTCGTAACTGTTCCAAAGACAGATTCAACTCAATACCGAGCATTTCTTCAAACACCTCTACAATCTCTGACAGCCAGTTTAATTCCGTGTAATCAGCCATTGGATTTGGTTGATTGGAATCCGGCGCAGTGGTATCTAAAATTGCCAAGAACGCCACCGTTTCACCTTGCTGTTCAAGTTGCCAAGCCATTTCAAAGGCCACACGTCCGCCAGAGGAGTGACCCATCAGTTGATACGGACCCGTTGGCTGCTGTTGTTGCAATGCTTGTAGATGAAAACTGGCCAAGGCTTCAACGGTATCAGGGGTTATTGAACCGTCCAATCCCGGGGTTTGCAAGGCATAAAAGGGTTGTTGTTGACCCAAATAGGAAGACAAGGGATATAAATACATTACTGAGCCAACGGCACCCGGCAAAGCGTAAACCGGATTGGCTTCTCCGGCCGTTTGAATCGGTACTAGGTTAGTCAACAGCGGGCTGGTATCTTGGTGCAGTTGTTGTGCTAAGGTGGCTATGGTTGGACTTTGGAACAATGCACTCACCGGCAATCGCACACCACAGTGTTGCTGAATATGGCTCATCAGTTTCACGGCTAACAGAGAATGTCCACCTAATTCAAAGAAGTTATCATGTATGCCCAGCGGATGCACATCCAATACGTTTTCCCATACCGAGAGCAGTTGTAGTTCAATGGCATCACGCGGCAAGCTGTTTTCAATTGGCGTGTTTGAGTCAGGTGCCGGCAAGGCTTTGCGGTCAATT
The DNA here is from genome assembly GCA_001640045.1 of Candidatus Thiomargarita nelsonii. Taxonomy (GTDB): domain Bacteria; phylum Pseudomonadota; class Gammaproteobacteria; order Beggiatoales; family Beggiatoaceae; genus Thiomargarita; species Thiomargarita nelsonii_A. The sequence goes on from LUTY01001405.1 coordinate 2,169, forward strand.
TTGCCATTGGGTGTCAAAGGCAGTTTGTCCAACACGGTGAAATGACTGGGAACCATGTAGTCGGGTAAGCTGGCTTTTAGAGTCTCTTTGAGTTCTGTCACTAAGTCATTGGGTTCTTTCTCTGTGGTCAGATAAGCCACTAAGCGTTTGTTGTCATCCGCCGAATACAGTGTCACAACGGCTTCTTTCACTTTGGTCTGTTGACGGAGTACGGTTTCAATTTCGCCCAATTCAATGCGAAATCCCCGTAGTTTGATTTGGTGGTCAATACGTCCGAGATATTCTAGGTTGCCATCGGTGAGCCAACGGGCTAAGTCGCCGGTTTTGTAGATGCGTTCCGTTTTGCCAAATAGTTCGACTTCGAGGAATTTTTCTGATGTAAGTTCAGGGCGGTTGAGGTAGCCGCGTGCTAAGCTTCTGCCGGCAATGCACAGTTCGCCGGGAATGCCGGGGGGCTGGGGTTGGTGTTGGGCCGAAAGGATGTAGATGCGGGTGTTGGCGATGGGTTGACCAATACTTATGTCAGCTAATGGTTTACTTTTCCAACAAGTCGCATCAATACAAGCTTCTGTCGGGCCGTACAGATTGTAAAACCCGGTATTCTTTTGACGGCTATAAAACTTTCGGTGTATTTCCTGAGAAAGTGCTTCTCCGCCACAGAATAGGTAACGCAAGCTATTTGGTACGGCTTCATTTTCTTCCAACATCGCTTTTAATAGACTGGGAACTAGCTGTAAAACCGTAATCTGCTGTTGATTTAACAACGTGACAAGATAGTTAATATCAGCATGTCCCTGTGGTTTCGCTAGTACCAAACTTCCACCAGTTAGTAGGGAGGCATAAAATTCCCAAACAGAAGCATCAAAACTAAAAGGCGTTTTTTGTAAAAATTTATCTTTTGCTGTGAATGCAAATAGACTTTGCATCCAGCTCATATGATTAAGTAATGCCTGATGTTCAACCATCACTCCCTTCGGTTTCCCCGTCGACCCCGACGTATAAATCACATAAGCCAAATCTGAAACTTGAATCCGGAGTGCTGGATTTTCTGACGACTGGGAAGCCACATCCACTTCATCCAAACACACCACCACACACTTAGGTTCCAACTGTGCCTTCAAATGGCTCTGAGTCAACAACAACGGGGCCGCACTGTCAGAAAGCAGATAACGAATCCGATCTGGGGGATAGCTCGGGTCAATTGGGACATAAGCACCACCCGCTTTGAGAATCGCTAATAAGCCAATGACCATCTCCAATGAACGTTCCACCGCAATCGCAATCAAGAAGTCATCATGGTTGCCGTTTTTGAACGGGAGCAGATAATGAGCTAACTGATTGGCTTTGCGGTTGAGTTCGCGATAGCTTAATTGTTGTTGTTCAAAAACAACGGCGATATTATCAGGTGTGATTGAAACTTGTTGTTCAAATAAATCAACAAGAGTTAGGTCCTTTGGATAATCCGTTGCGGTGTCATTCCAAGTTTGCAATTGTTGGACTTCTTTTTCTGTCAGCATGGGTAAGTGACTGATAGATTGCGTTGGATTGGAGGCGAGGGCGGTCAGCAAAGTCTTGAGATGCCCCCACAACCGTTCAATACTGTCTTGGCTAATGCGGTTGTTGTCATAGCTGATTTTGAAGCTCAGTACTTCGCCCGGTATAATCGCTAAAGTAAGCGGATAATTGGTATATTCGATGCCCTGAAAATCTTCAATCTGATAACTGGCGGCATTTGAGTCTAAAGCATCACCCAACGGATAGTTTTCAAACACCAACAAGCTATCAAACAAGGCCGTTCCGTTAGGAACCCCGCTGTGGGTCTGGATTTCAAATAAGGGACTGTGAGCATAACGATTGTCATTCTGGTGTTGGGTTTGTATTGAAAGCAAATAATCCTTAACACAATATTCGGGATTGACATCAATCCGTAATGGTAAGGTATTAATAAACAAGCCAATCATCTGTTCAATACCAGATAATGAGGCATGACGACCAGAAACAGTGACTCCAAAACAAATATCTGATTCACGGCTATAACGGCTGAGTAACAGAGCATACGCACCTTGGACAAGCGTATTGAGAGTCACACGCTGTGTTTGACAGAACTGTTGTAACCGTTGAGTATTGGGCGCATTGAAACCGATTTCATGGTAATCTGGATTCTCCGTTTTATGGTTGACGATTGGAAGCTTTGTTGGTGTGATAAAACCCGCCAAACGTTGTTGCCAATAATGCTGTGCGGCTGTGCTATCCTGTTGTTGTAACCAAGCCATGTAATCACGATACGGACGCCGTACCGGCAATTGCGGGGTTTGCCCTTGCTTAAAGGCCAAATAGCTCTCACGAACTTCGCTAAAAGTGATTGGCAAGCACCAACCATCCATGAGAATGTGATGATGATGCCAAAGAAACGCATAACGCTGTTCTGATAAACGTATCAAATCAAAGCGCATCAGTGGTGCTTTGCTTAGGTCAAAGCCTTGATTTCTTTCCTTAAGTAACAAAGCACTGAGTTGTAAGTCTTGAGTTTCTGATGACATTCCTCGCCAATCCTGTTCACGCCAAAGCAAGGGAACCTCGGTTTGCACGACTTGCAAAATCGGTTGATGCTCCGTTAAAAAGGCCGTGCGTAGAATCGGATGACGTTCCAGTTGATATTGCCAAGCCGCTTTAAAAGCCGTCGGTTCAAGGTTGCTCAGTGTCAACTGCATTTGCTCAAAATAAACACCACTTGAAGGTTCATATAAAGCATGAAACAGCATCCCTTGTTGCATGGGACTCAGTGGATACAGGTCTTGTAAACCAGGATATTGGGTGTAAAGCGCATCTAACGTTGAGGGTAAAACCGGTACCAATGGAAAATCGGAGGGTGTCACACCTTGTTGGCCTCTTTGACAATGACTAATCAGCTGTTGCAGATGGATTTTGTAGCTTTCAGCCAAGTTTTTAATCGTCTGAGCCTTCCAGCAATCCGCACTATAACTCCAATTCAAACTCAGTTGACCTTGACTGATAGCGCCGTTGATGTCAATGAGATGGTCACGAGGTCCTTTAAGGCTCATATCGCTGCTTGTGGTTTCTTCGGCAAAACCGAATAAATCGGCTTCTATCCCTGGGTCAAACTGGCCGAGGTAATTGAATAGAATCTCGCCTTTGGGTAGGACTTTTCCGCCCATTTGGGTCAGTAAACCATAGCCAATCCCTTCATGAGGTATGGCACGTAGTTGTTCTTTAATAGCTTTGAGAGCGGCCCCTAAATCGTCAAACGAGTTTGACGGTAAGGTTAAAGCAACGGGATGAATCGTGGTAAACCAGCCCACGGTGCGTGATAAGTCAATGTCATCAAATAAAGTCGCCCGACCATGCCCTTCCAAATCAATCAAACAACGGGATTGTTTGGTCCACTTTGCTAACGCGAGGGCCAAGGCGGTCAGTAAGATATCATTGATATGAGTATTGTACGCCGTTGGTACCTCGCGAAGCAGGGCCTCAGTTTCCTGGCGGTTCAGGCTTATCGTGTCATCTTGCTGATATTCCAGACGATTTTCCCCGGAAGGATTATCAACGGGTAGAGAGAAGCTAGGCAATGCTTGCCAATCCGCCCGTTCCGAAGACAAAACTTCACTGACGGCATAAGCGTTCAAGTGTTCGGCCCAAACTTTGAAGCTACTCGTTTTGGCGGGCAGTTGCAGAGTTTGACCCGCTGCGATTTGGGTATAAGCGGTATGCAAGTCTTCCTGCAAAATTCGCCAAGAGACTCCATCTACGGCTAAATGATGAATACACCAAAAGAGACGGGCGGAATCGGTTAACTTGAATAAAACCAGATGAGTGAGCGGGCCATCGGTCAAATTGAAGCGAGTTTGGTAACTTTGCGTGAGTCGATGTAATTCAGCCGCTGGATTTTCACCTTGACTCAGGTCTTCAATGAATAAAGGAACCGTCTCAGAAGGTGGCGCAAAAGACGCTTG
>LUTY01001313.1 GCA_001640045.1 Candidatus Thiomargarita nelsonii
ATAAAGATGCACAATATAACAAAGACTTAATTGAGAAACAAACTCAACAAAATAAAGATAAATCTCAACAATCCGATTCACAAAAGCAAGAACAAAAGCAAGAGTCCGATTCACAAAAGCAAGAACAAAAGCAAGAATCCGATTCACAAAAGCAAGAACAAAAGCAAGACTCGGCTGAAAAGTCAAAATCTCAACAATCCGATGAACAGGAACAGACTGAAGAAAAGTCGGACAAATCAATCGAGCCTGAAGAGGAAAGTCAAACCGCTCTAACCTCTACGCCAAATGAAACCCAGCAGGCGAAAGAGCAATTACTACGCCAAATCCCAGATGATCCGGGCGGCTTATTACGGCGTAAATTTAAATACCAATATCAACAACAACACCATCAATCAAAAGGAGAACAACCTTGGTAAAATACACCATGAACCTCAAGAAAACCTTATTTATTATCTTATTAATCGTCGGCAATGCCAATAGTTTTGCACAACCCCCTAAAGTCTATACTGATCGTAACCCGGTAAAACTGGACGAATCCTTTCACTTAATTTTTAAAAGCACTGGGGCGGATTCTCCAGACTTTAGCCCTCTCGAAAAAGATTTTGAGATTCTTAGCCAAAGTACCCAAATTCAAATCATCAACGGACGCACCACCAAACAATGGACTTTGACTGTGATGGCAAAACGAACAGGCAACTTAACGATACCAGCGATTTCTTTTGGTCAAGAGCAGACAACGCCAATTAGCATCAGCGTTCAAGAGCCCGAAAAAACAACAGAAAAGGCTGAAGAGTCTCTCTTTTTAGAAGTTGAGGCAACACCAGAAACGCCTTATGTCCAATCTCAAGTGATCTACAAAATACGCTTGTTTGTCGCCCTAAACCTTCAAAGTGCAAGCCTGAGTGAGCCCAGTTTTAGTGGCGGAGAAGTCCTTGTTAAGAAACTGGGAAAAGATCAGAACTATCAAACACAACGCGATGGTAAAGGCTTTTCGGTCATTGAAAGGAAATACGCCTTATTTCCGCAAAAAAGTGGGGCTATCACCATAGAACCCCTGAACTTTCAAGCCCAAGTGATAGAAAATCGTGCCCCTCGCACTAGATTCGATAATTTTTTTAATCAACCAAGCACTCATATCAAACGTTTACGCTCAAAAGCCATCAAACTTGATGTGAAACCGATTCCTAGCACCTTCAAAGGAAAAGACTGGCTACCCGCTAACGAATTGACATTAAAAGATAATTTTTCTGACCATTTACCAGAATTCAAAGTGGGAGAACCGGTGACTCGTACTTTAACCTTATCGGCTGAAGGGCTGACTGTTGCTCAATTACCTGAATTCATGAAATTTAGGAAAAACACAGATAAACTCAAACAATACACTGATCAGCCAAAGCTTGACGAACAAATGACTTATCAGGGATTAAAGAGTGCCCGTCAAGAAAAAATAGCGATTATTCCCTCAAAAGCGGGAGAATACACGCTGCCAGCGATTGAAATACCTTGGTGGAATACTCAAACCAATGAAATGGCTATCATCAAAGTGCCCGCCCGTTCCATCAAAGTGGCAGCGACGACTGTCCAACAACAAGCACTAGCACCGGTAAATCAAACACCGGCTCCCACAGTTATTCCGCAAGACAACAGTTATTATTATGAGCGGCTCAATTTCATATTTGCTTTTGGTTGGATAGTGACACTCATGGCGTGGTGGTGGACGATGAGGGGGAATAATAAGCCAATCTCTCAAGAAAAAGAAAGTGATCAAAAAATGGATATTAAGAAGCTGAAAGAAGCCTGTCATAGTAACAATGCACAAGAAGCTAAAGAGGGTTTATTAGCATGGGCGAAAGAGCATTGGCAAGCCGGCGCACCGCATAGTTTAGGAGAACTAAGCCGACATTGTGCAGAACCATTGCAAGCTGAAATTCAAGGATTGAATCAAGTTTTATATGGTAGCTCTGGGGAAAACTGGCAGGGGAGTCACTTGTGGAAAGCGTTCAAAGCGCATCAGCCCGGAAAGGTGAGAAAAAAGCAGAGTATTGGGGATGGGGATGGCTTGGCGCCGTTGTATCTCAAAGAAGCTATGGGATAAAAATTACCCTCGTTCCTTTGCCTCGCAAAAATGCCATTAAGTTAAGGTATTTCGGAGTCCAAGATTTATCTTGGGCGAGTGCCCATCCAAGATAAATCTTGGACTCCGAATACCACGTTCAATGCCATTAAGTAATTTTTCGGCTTAATATCCAGACCATCCAAACTTCGATACAAGTTCCAAAAAAATCCTATTTTTTGAAAAAATAAGATTTTTGGTCTCAACGGATTTTTTCTGTAAACCTGACAGGTTTTTCTCCATACAACGAATAAAAACAAACCGTCTCAAGGCTCAAGCGATAATGGTTTTATTCGTTGTCTTACATTAGTTGTACTCATCAGCGCGACATGTCGAGCCTTGAGCTTAATATATATATATCTAAGAGTGAGTTCTCGGGGGCTGGTGGGCAACAAAAACACGTTGCCCATCCTACTTAGGTTTTTTATTTCAATTACTTAAATACTTATGTCTAACGATGAGCGCAGAGCGTAGAAGCGATAGGCAAATTTCCATTTGCTTGAGAATAAAAAAATATTTTTAACTATTTGAATAATATAATCTGTTGAAAATTAGACAGTCTATTTTTATCTAAAATACCATTTGCATACAAATAAGAATTAAGACCAATGAGGCACATATTTTGCAGATCTCGAACTATTTTCAGGATCATTCAATCTGATTATATTTTGTTCAAGTGTTGCCGCAATAGTTCTGCTAACAGCTTCTTTATCGGTTTTAGCATCTGAAATCCCCAAGCGTTCACGAAAAGATTGGTTAGTCATCATTTCACTCATCACATATTTCAAGCAGCAATGTTGATAACAAGCTTGGATTCTTTCTGATTTATTCATCTCACTAAAAGATTTTAGAGCTTGCATACTTACAGTAGTTCGGGTTTCTCCCACGCGAATATCCAATGCTGGCAGTTTATTCGCTTCAATTTCAATCAGGGCTTTATCAATACCACTGCCCTTTTCCTCGCAGATATGCAATCGACGCATTAAATCGGCTAATTTTTCATTGCGCGACTGGTATTCATCAATAAAACGATCAACCGTAATAATTGGCTTTCCGGGGTTACTGATTTCAATGCGGTTGTCATAAATTTCAATCATGACATTATTGCCACGAGATTCAAAATCTTGGTAAGTAGGACGCACCCTACCAGACCGTC
>LUTY01001306.1 GCA_001640045.1 Candidatus Thiomargarita nelsonii
GGGCCATGACAACCAAAACAGATACCGACTAACATGGATAAACTCCCATCGTCGGCAACGAAAAAAATTATTTCGTACTCAGGTCAAACCCACATTAGAACGAATGCGCGAATTTCTACGTGAGTTGACTGATCAACTTAATTATCTTAAGCCTGATACTCCGGTGAGCTACGATATAAAAGCTTATGGTGAAATTACTGATTTTAAACAACAAAATTACCGGGTCGCGCTTTTTGACAATATCTACGGGTCAACGAAAAAATCTCATCACTCATTAAAAAATAGTGATTTTATTGATACGAGTAGCGACTTTCTCTTGCGCTGTATTTGTGAAACGCCGTATAAATACCGTTTGAAAAAGCACAATCTGTCTGATGCGAATTTACAGAGAAAATACTTTGCCAAGTATCATATCTCTTTCATTGATACTGAAGAATCTGATCCAAATTCCGAGGCTATCAAAACAATTTTTCTATTTGAACCTAAGATTATTGTGGAATTTAAATTTACAGGTCAATTTAAAAGCAGCACTATTGATTTGATAGTGACGAATTTTGCTGAGTTAGGCAAGAAGGTGGTGTATAGCCTACAACCAAAAGAAATCAATGAGACATTTTTAGATGAATTGGCGAAGTACATCACAAGGCAGCCCCATCATCTCAATTTGCGTCAAAAAAACCCGTCGCCGAACAGGAACGCGAGCCCCCCTCAAAAAGAGGATGTCCAATCTGGGGTACGGACTCAAAAAGCAGATGGGATAAAAAGGGGAGATAATCAGCCAGTCGCCAAAACCTTGCGCCAAATAATGTTGATGGGTTTTGAGAGCTGTCCAGGCAGCAGAATGGCTG
>LUTY01001307.1 GCA_001640045.1 Candidatus Thiomargarita nelsonii
TGTCGAACGTGAGCAAATTTTGCTACAATTAAGACAAGACTTAGAACAATTTAAAGTGTTGGCACGGCTTTGCAGCGAGTCAGGCGGTTTTGCCAGCACCCGGGCCTATCTCCAAGATAAATCTTGGACTCCTATTTTTCCGTCCCGCCCTTTGTGGGCATATTCATGCAGGTTGTCGTACTGAAAGGATCGGCAGCCAGTGGTTTTACCGTTGGTAAAAAAAGTGGGCGGATTTGTCCAGCGCATGGAACGTGAACCTCAACGACGGCAACGTGAACGACAACGACAAGACGAACACGAACTACGTGTGGGCCGTCCGAGGCGGAGAATGATAGCCCTGCTGACCCTTCCTAATTTTAGATCGACGTTTTTTGTCGCGGTAGTGAGTACAACTAATGGGTGACAACGAATAAAACCTAAAACAAACGGCAGTCAAAAAACGGCTATTTCTGGTTCCCACGCGCCAGCGCAATGCCATATCGTGCCGGAGGATGGTAAGCAGAGGTGTAGGCGATTTATCGCCTTATTAACCGAAATAGGCGATAAATCGCCTACTCCTCTGCGCGGCACGAGATGGCATTGGCGCATGGGAACCAGAAAAATACATAGGATTTTCGAGGGTAAGATGAATATTTATTTCACGCCGGATTTCATTAATGATCTTAAATATGCCGGTGATAAAGGGTTTGCACGTCTCGCCCTCAATCATGTATTTAATGACAATGGCGAATTTAAATCAGATCCGGATGATCATCGTTATCACGGGGTGAAAGATGCCTGATATGTCAGCCGTGCGCTAACTATCCGCATTTTTTCTGGCTCTAATCCATTATTGCGCTCAACCAAT
>LUTY01001308.1 GCA_001640045.1 Candidatus Thiomargarita nelsonii
CAGGCCGTTGGGGATGCCTTAGGCCTCGGAACAGAATTCATGTCCAAAGCGGACGTGTTGCGGTATTACCCGACTGGATTGAGTCGCTATGATCAAATTGTTCAAGACGATCACCGAAAGCGTTGGCAGCCAGGGGATTGGACAGATGATACCGATCAAATGATGATGATTCTGGATTCCTTGCTGGAAATGAAGCAAGTGGACATCTGTGATATTGCGCGACGCTTCTGGGACTGGGCTTTTGTTGCATTCGGGATGGGTATAGGCAATACTGTGTACGACGTTCTAAAGCACCCGGACTATCATTCTAATCCTCACGCAGCGGCACAGTCTATTTGGGAGCAGTCAGGTTATTGGGGCGCCGCCAATGGTGCCGTCATGCGTACTTCGGTGATAGGACTTTGGGATTTCCACGATCGGAACAAGATACGGGCAAACGCTGAAGCGGTTTGCAAGATTACTCACTTCGATCCGCGCTGCGTTGGATCATGCGTTGCCGTATCCGTACTCATAAATGAGCTTGTGAAGGGTCGCAAGCCAGATGAGGAACTATTGGGTGAAGTTCAAAGTCTTGCTAAGGAATATGACGACCGTATTGAGCCATTTTTTGAAGCCGCTTTGAATAGCAATGACATTGGTACGCTAGCTCTCGACCAAGAACAGGACATGGGTTATACGCTCAAGACTCTGTCGGCAGGGATTTGGGCACTGACTCACGCTAGTTCCTTTGAGGATGGGATCACGCAAGTGATACATCAGGGGGGCGATGCCGACACCAACGGGGCAGTTGCGGGTGCGCTTCTTGGAGCGAGAGACGGTATGAGCACTATTCCTGTTCGTTGGATTG
>LUTY01001309.1 GCA_001640045.1 Candidatus Thiomargarita nelsonii
ACTGATTTGGATAAAATCTTTGGGGCAATTGGTTTTTTATTGTCACAAACGGGATAGATGGCTGGTAAAATCTCAATGCCATTTGGCATCAACACCAGTAAACTCTTCGGCTCAATTATCTGGGAGCTAATCGCAGCGTTTTTTCCTACTTTTTTTTTACCAAACACTAGGCACATAGGGCAATTAATGTTACCTTATGTGCCTATTTTTTTTGTCTATCAGATAACACTATGACAAATTCCAAAAGAAAAATTTTAGTCACCAGCGCGTTACCCTACGCTAATGGCTCCATACACATTGGCCATTTAGTTGAATATATTCAAACAGATATATGGGTACGCTTCCAAAAATTGCGCGGACATCAATGCTACTACGTTTGTGCCGATGACGCGCATGGCACTCCCATCATGTTACGTGCCCAAAAAGAAGGCATCAATCCCGAAGATCTGATTGCCCATTTCCAGACTGAACATCAAGCTGATTTTGCTGATTTTGCGATAGGCTTTGATAATTACCATTCCACCCATAGTCCAGAAAATCAGTACTATTCCAATCTGATTTATAAGGGCTTGAGTGATGGGGGACATGTTGAGCGTCGCATTATTCGCCAATTTTATGATCCCATTAAAGAAATGTTTTTGCCCGATAGATTTATTCGCGGCGAATGTCCACATTGTGGGGCAAAAGATCAATATGGCGATAGTTGTGAAGTGTGCAGTAAGACTTATAATCCAACTGAACTCAAAAATCCGAAATCTGCCGTTTCTGGTGCTACTCCTATAGAAAAAGAGTCGGAACATTTGTTTGTCAATTTGTCGAATTTTGAAAGCCTGTTACGGGAGTGGA
>LUTY01001310.1 GCA_001640045.1 Candidatus Thiomargarita nelsonii
TCCGCGTCCGGCAAATTGGCTGATGATTCAGTGCAGGACGCGGAGCGTCCGGGCAGGCATTCCCACGCAGAGCGTGGGAACGAGAAATCTTGTACCTCTGCTCTAGCAATGGCTTGCTCAACACTGGGTTTGAGTTTTTGTGTCACAACCACATAAAACTCATTGAGAATTTGGGTACTCAAACGCCTTTGTTGTGATTGCCATAAAGCCGTCATCCATGCCTTTGCTTGTTGCTGTTTCACCGGATTTGACTTATCGCGTGCATATACCAACAAATTGGTGTCAGCGAAGCATAATGTCACGATCATAAAGTGTCTCCCGTTGTGGGTATTTTTGGGATGGATCGGTTAATAGGTAGGCGGGACGCGATAAATAGGATTGCATAGCGGCTTTATATTCAGCATCAGCTTCTGTATCCTCTTTATCTGTGTGGTTTTCATTCATAATGGTGCCTGTATCCAGTTGCAAAACTGATTTTGGGGTACTAAAGGGAATAATAAGGATTAAATGGTTTTCCCTGCGAACCTCGACTTCATCAACACCCTTTAGCCATTGTTTAGGAATGAGGACACCTTCTTTAGTAACTGTTAGGTTCATCGTTTGCTCCAAACTGTTTAACTCGCATTTGATATTATCAAATAATATTTTAACACCGCAGTTAAATTCAGATCAAAAAGATCGCTGAAACTTAATATAACGGTGCGTAGGAGGCACCCAGAACGATCTGAAGTCATGGTAGCAATACCACGGTTTTAGCCTCGCTGTTGTTACGGCGTGGTGACGCAGATGCTTTGATGGCAGGACCGGTTGGTACCTTTTTCTCGTTCCCACGCTTCGCGGCGGAA
>LUTY01001311.1 GCA_001640045.1 Candidatus Thiomargarita nelsonii
CGAAGCACCCTCGACAATTCACATAATTAGTGTGAATCTTTTGAATTATAACACTATTAACTTGTTTAAATCCAATTTTAAATTATTAGGCTCTTTGTCATTTCGACGCTAGGAGAAATCTTAAAACGTCAACAGATTTCTCCTAGCGTCGAAATGACAGAAAGTAGCAGCAAGGTGCGTCGCCAATAATCCGGTGGCGATTAGGACTAGAAAGCGGTTGTGGATGGACCAATTTATTAGGTTTTTTAGCATGATGATGATAAGCCTCAAAATCAGACCTGCGAGGAGACAAATAAATCGCATGTCGTTGTAAATATTACGAAAAATTAACCTACGAGGTTTGGGTAACCTCGTAGGTTTGTCGGCACGATAATTTCAGCATAATAATAATATGTTCAATTTGCTGTAGTTCATCCAACTCAAGTTGCTCAGTTTGAGACAGCATTCCCGCTTCATTCAATGCCAGCAAACGTTGCAATTGCTGTTGCGATTGTGATGACACATGATATTCCAGTAAGTATTGAGGCTCGGGGTTTGTCGATAAAAACTGGATAATTTCTGTGGCAGTGGCAGTTGCTAAGGTTTTAAACCCAATCAGGCTTAACTCTATAATCGTCGGTAGCCAGAAGCCAATAGGCTGAATCCGTTTTGCCAGATTATCATGAACTTGCATTGTCATTTGAAACATATTTATTCTCCTGATTTATATAGTCTCCCATTTCAGGGGTGGTGTGAGTACAACGAATGGAGCTTGTAGGCTGGATTAAGCGATAGCGTATCCACCTGCTGCTTGGTGGATACGCTATCGCTTAATCCACCCTACGAAAATTTATGATAATCTGACA
>LUTY01001312.1 GCA_001640045.1 Candidatus Thiomargarita nelsonii
TTGCTACGACAGGCGCGGCACTGGCTGCTGCGGTTTTTTCTTCTACTGGCGGGGTGTCACTTAAGCCATGCGCTTTACAAAAATTCAAGGCTTCTGTTTCGCCTAATTCTGAATGATTGCCGCCTCGCCCTTTAGCAATATCATGGAAAAAACCGGCTAGATACAACAGTTCTGGTTTGGGGATAGAGCCCATCAGTTTTGAACAGAATGGGAATTCGTGATGGAATTTAGCGAAGCTAAAGCGTCTAAGATTACGTACCAGAAAAAGCGTATGTTGATCGACAGTGTAGGCATGGAATAAATCAAATTGCATTTGTCCCACGATTTTTCCAAACGCAGGTATGTAGGCAGCAAGGATGCCATAACGGTTCATGCGCCGTAGTACATGCGTTAAGCCTTTCGGTTCGCGGAAAATTTCAAAAAACAGACTTCGTGCTCGTAAATCTTTTTGAAAAACATTATCAATCAAATAGTTATAATGAATCATCAGACGGATGGTCGCGGCGCGTATCCCCTTAATCTCTGGATGTTGTTGTATCAAAAGAAAAATTTCTAGCAAGGCAAACGGATAATTCACAAAGACTTCATCGTGAGTCACTTCGATAAAGTCATTACGAACTTGAAAGCGTTTGTTTAAGGGGTAAACTTTTGCGGGGGCATCTGCATATAAAATGGCTTCTTGAAATAATTGCAAGAGCATATTATTAAGCGTGTTTATTTCCTTGACGGTGCGATAGTAGCGCTTCATCAATTTTTCAACGCCTAAGCCAGCGTCATCATCCTCATAGCTCCTCAGCATTTTGGGCCATTGCTGGAACGGCGATTGGCACATCTACCTGCGCTG
>LUTY01001323.1 GCA_001640045.1 Candidatus Thiomargarita nelsonii
TAGTGAATGAGCATGATAAAGTGACGACGTATCAAGGTGAAAACACCGATTTCACGCGGCGTGAACTCACCTTAAAGCCGAATCACAATTTGCAGCGTTATGAGATTGACTATGATCAATTTGATACTGCCACACAGTGGAAAATATTCTATCAAGCGCAAAGCATGGAAGGGGAATGGTCAGAAATCAGTACCGGTTATGCCGGTTCAGACAGTGTTGCTATAGAAGCCCAGATCAATAAGACAAGCTACCAAGTTGGTGATAAGCTGCAATTTGATGTGACGGTGTCAGGTGAAAAGACGGTGGATTTGTATGTTGGCGTGATTTTCCAGGATGGATATTATCTAACGATTGTTTATCCGCCGCTGGCTTTTAGTGAGATTAATGTTCTACAAGCTTACAAAACGGAATTGAGGGGTGAACATGCCTTCCATCCGCCACATAAGCGAAGTTGCCGTCCACAAACACGCCCTCAGCTCTACCAGAGGTGTCATAGCCGCCCACTCGGGTTGGGGAAGCTTTATTACTGATATCTATGATTTGTAATCCAGCATAATCCGCCACATAAGCGAAGTTGCCGTCCACAAACACGCCAAAAGCCAAACCAGGGGTGTCATAGCCGCCCACTCGGGTTGGGGAAGCCTTATTACTGATATCTATGATTTGTAAACCATGCCTTCCATCCGCCACATAAGCGAAGTTGCCGTCCACAAACACGCGCCGAGCATATCCATCGGTGTCATACTGGCTTACCAATGTCGGCGAAGCTGGGTTACTGATATCTATGATATCAATACCCGTTGAACCAGCAGCGGCATAAGCATAATTGCCGGCGACAACTACATCTTCATATGGGCCGCTACCCCAATGGCCGACTTTGGTGACAGTCACCTCATCAGCCAAAGAAAAAAAAGGCCAACAGGCGAAAACGAGCACTGCGATTCGTTTCCAATGAATGTGCCTATATAATTGTTGGGCACTCAACAGCACGGTAAGACGTTTTGTCATATTTATTTCTCTGATAGTTTGTGGTTTAGTACAACTAATTAGGAAATAAACGAATAAACCTATTTTATTTCAATATTTTAATAAAAATTCGTTTTTTTCTTAATTCGCTGTACTCAATAAGTTAAGTTATATTGGTGCGTCTGTCCTATATCTAACGAACTCTGCATGGCTCCAAAATGTCGCCGGTCTCGGAGTAGACGCGATAATGTTAGGCTCAATATGCATTATTACAAATTAAAATAAGGAAGTCTAGTCTTTTTGAAAATTATCGGTCTTGACCGCACCGCGAGATTCAAAAGCTCAATCAAGCCAAAGATCAAAATCGCAGGGATGATACCAATTGCGCTGATTAATTGCCTATTTGTTTGAAAAGGGCGTATCTTATCATTTTAATTAAAATAAAGTCCAAGGGAATTTCCCCTTCAGTCAGTCTAAACGTTTGGCTTGTAGTACAACTAATTGAGAAATAAACGAATTAAAAAAAATCCTTAAATGAAGGTTTTTTGTCATTTGACTGATTGGCACTGCTCACACTTGATGGAAAAAATATTTACCCATGTTTTTGTATTGCTGACAAAAAAATTGCTACCGACCCCATCGGTTTGCTCGCTTTAATGCATTAATTTATATAAAATTTATGATTTTACCCTGATTTTTCAAATCACCTCAAAAACACGCAAGCCCCATTTTTACTACCTTCTGATATTTTAGGTTTATTTTTGCAAAGGATGTTCGCCATTGTTTTCTGTTTGAGCGACAATTTCAGTCGTGGTGGGTACTCAAGAACATCACTATTCTCAAATCCTCTGGCTTTGTTAGACTGCAAAAAATCGCGCCTTGATTGAACAATCACACTGCACCAAATCACTTGCTATGTTGAAGGTTTTACCGAGGTGTTGAGCATTAGCTGTACTCACCATGGCGATCAATCAAGCATTGTTGCGCCTCTCTATCATTCTCCTTAACTAAGGCGATTTTTTTAAAGATTCTCCATGACACTTTGAAAAGCCGTCATATCCTCAGACTGAACCGCCGCTAACAACTTTGTTCTCGTTCCCACGCTCTGCGCTCATCGAGCCGACTCGCCTTCTTTCCCCATAAAGATGGCTGGGTGGCTTGGACCAAATCGGGATACTACATGAGTTCTGGTGACGAGGCTGATAATCTCATTGGTTGGCATGTCAATAAAGAAGACAAAGAAGCCAGTTTCTATCCTGCCGGGGCATTGTATGCCGACTATAAACGTCCTGAAGTTGTCACAAAAATATTGGTGACAATGGATGAAGACGAAGCCCTCCGCCTTGCTAACATAGAAAGAGTCAATGTTGGCGATGCCCTTGGAACGGTCAAATATAAAGTCAATCTTGAACCCAGTGGATTAGGCAAAGCCATCATCGTCGCTGCCAGTGGTGCTGATTCCAATGCGCTATTTCCTTATACCCATGAATTTACAACAGAAATGTATCGCTTTCTCTACAACAAAGGTTTTTCTGATGGCGATGTTATTTTCATGAGCCCTCGCTTGCCTATTGTGCCAGCTAATAACTATCCAGATGCTGCCCGTCAAGATTTTAAAATGGGTACAAAAAAGGAATTGCAACAAGCGATTGCCGAAGCGAGCCAAGATTTACAAGCTGGTCAACAATTTGTATTTTATTTACATGGTCATGCGCGTCCAGATGCGGTGCGTCTAAGCAAAACGGAAGAATTATCGGCACAAGAACTTAAAGCCTTGTTGGCTCAAATCCCGACAAATGTAGAACAAATTATTATTCTTGATACTTGTTATTCAGGCTCATTTTTGGATGAATTGGCGGGCGTAGCAAACCGCATTGTGATTACCAGTGCTGATGCGAAAGCACTTGTTTGGAGTACCGAGACGATGAGTTTTGCGGAGATTTTTATTCGGCAACTCAGATATGGAAATAGTGTTGCTGAAGCCTTTGATTTGGCTGAAAATACGATAATCAATGAGTCTGAAATCTTTGGCGCACAACGCCCACAATTAGACGATACGCAAGATGGAGTTTATGACAACAATGATGGTCAATTAGCGCGTCAGACTTTCATAGGTGGCAAAAAAGTGCATAGCTCTTTGCCCCCTTCCATTATTGAAATTCATCCGAATATTCAAGCGAATCAAACGACATTGTGGGTGAAAACCACTCCAGGTTTTAATGGGATAAAAAAAGTACGAGCGATTTTAGTGAATGAGCATGATAAAGTGACGACGTATCAAGGTGAAAACACCGATTTCACG
>LUTY01001314.1 GCA_001640045.1 Candidatus Thiomargarita nelsonii
TTGGAGATCTGTTGATTCGTTTTTACCAACAACAACCTTATGTCAATGATCCTAATGAATTTTGTGGACTGGTCCTGATTGATGAATTGGATTTGCATTTTCATCCGAAATTACAACGACGGTTGCCTAAATTACTATCAGACGTTTTTCCTCAAGTCCAATTTATCGTTTCGACACACAGCGTCATTCCCTTTTTGGGCGCACCTGCCAATTCGGTTTTTTTGAAAGTGACTAGAAACAAAACAGCAGGCATCCAGTTAGAACGAATCAATATAGAGATTCAAAATTTGTTGCCTAATTCTATCTTAACTTCGCCTATTTTTGATTTGGATGGTGAGGAAATCACCCAAGAAAATAACAAAAATATGGACGACATTAGAATGGAAGATACTTATGATGAGATAGAATCAGTTGATAAAATCAAAGCCAGGCTCAAAGCTTTTGAAGAAAGCGGACGAGATTTTCCTGATGATTTATTTGAAATAGAGACAGAAAGAACATAAGGCTAAGCAAAATGAGAAGTGTCAAAAAAGATTTTGAGAATCCTCCGGCTATTTTGCTTTGCGATGGCTGTCATAAAAAAATTAAAGAAGCTTTGATCCAAAAAAATCACCATCATTTCAGTCATTATTATTACGGAAATAAAGATCATGTCCGTTCTGTGTTAGAGAAATTATATGATTCTAAATGCGCCTATTGTGAAACCAATACAACGGCTGGGGCGGCACTACAAGTTGATCACTATCGTCCAAAAAATAAAATTCAAGAAAATAGTAACCATACAGGCTATTATTGGCTTGGATATGAGTGGAGTAATCTAATGCTGATTTGCTCTCAATGTAAT
>LUTY01001315.1 GCA_001640045.1 Candidatus Thiomargarita nelsonii
TTTTGGCTCTCACTGTCATCCAACCAACTCACCGGCGAAATCCCAAGTGAATTGGGCAACTTGAGCGATTTGGATGATCTCAATCTGTCTGGAAACCAACTCACCGGCGAAATCCCAAGTGAATTGGGCAAGTTGAGCAATTTGTGGAAACTCAATCTGTCTGGAAACCAACTCACCGGCGAAATCCCCGCAGAACTTGGCAACTTAAGTTGGTTGAGCTATCTCCGCCTAAACAACAACAAACTATACGGAAACATCCCACTATCCTTGATGAACCTAAATTTGTCAGAGCTAAAATTAGACAATAACTACTTAACGGCTACTGATCCTGAACTGATTGCTTGGCTTGATAACAGCAACCCGGATTGGAATACAACTCAAATTCCTTATTCGCTGCTATTCTCATTTAGCATTTACAGCATCACCGAAGACGCAGGGCAAATGATTATCACCGTTAAACGTCTTGGTGCGAGTGACGGCGCCGTATCGGTAGAGTATATTACCAGCGATAACAGTGCCATAGCCGGCAGCGATTATATTGCCACCAGTGGTACCCTGAACTGGGCAGATGGCGATGCCACTGACAAAACTTTTACAGTACAGCTCATTGACGATGAAGAGCCTGAAAACAATGAAATTCTCATCATCAGCTTGAATAATGTCACCGGCGATGTCGTATTAGGTTCCCCAAATACAGC
The DNA here is from genome assembly GCA_001640045.1 of Candidatus Thiomargarita nelsonii. Lineage (GTDB taxonomy): Bacteria > Pseudomonadota > Gammaproteobacteria > Beggiatoales > Beggiatoaceae > Thiomargarita > Thiomargarita nelsonii_A. Next base: position 699 of record LUTY01001315.1, read on the forward strand.
AGTGCTGATGATCACAGACAATACCAACTGCGCTAAAGTCACTGAAATACCAGCCTCAGAATGTGAAGCCCTTATCGAATTTTATAATCGCACGGGTGGAGAACAGTGGAATAATAACACCGGATGGCATAAAACGAATACGCCT
>LUTY01001316.1 GCA_001640045.1 Candidatus Thiomargarita nelsonii
TTCACAAATCCCAACGAGGAAGTTATCAATACCCGACAAAATGTTGGCTTGATTGATGCCCATTCTATGGGAAAATTTAAAATTGTGGGAAAGGATGCTTTTTCTTTTGCACAATATTTGATGACTAATGATCTAAATCGGATTAAGCAAGGACAGGGAATTTACACTTGTTTCTGCGATGACGGAGGAGGAATTGTTGACGACATCATCATCTATTGGCTTGCTGATGATGAATTTTATTTTATTACTAACACGCTATCCAGAGAGCGTGTAGCAACATGGCTCAAAAAAGTAAAACGGAATAAAAAATTTGCAGCACACATATTCGACGTGACTAACACAATTGCCTATGCTGCTGTACAAGGGCCAAAATCTGCAAAAATGATGTTGGAACTTTTTGATGATGTAATCAAGAAGATTCGTTATTTCGAGTTTACTAATGTTTATCTTCGTAACGTACCGATTATGATAGCACGTACAGGTTACACGGGGGAACTAGGGTATGAACTCAATTTCCCTTCTGAGTTTGGACACACGATATGGGGTCACTTACTCGAAGTTGGGAAAGCTTATGGTATCAAACCTGTGGGTGGTCAAGCTATTCAGATTTTACGCACTGAAAAATCTTACAGATCACATGGAACTGATATGACGGAAAAAACTAACCCATTTGAAGCCGGTATTGATTGGGCACTACGGTTGGATAAGGAAGAATTTGCAGGAAAAGAAGCACTTATCAAGTTCAAAGAGAACGGTGTAGAAAAAAAGTTTTGTGGATTTGAAGTCCACTTCTGCTAAGGTATTCGGAACAAGGGCAGCTAATTGGGGGTGAGTCGAGTCAAA
>LUTY01001317.1 GCA_001640045.1 Candidatus Thiomargarita nelsonii
GGGTATAACGATGATAACAATTTTGAGCAAGGTGAAGAGCAAGTAATAAAATGCTTTCAGAGTGTTAAGTTCATCGACATTAATGGTATTTTTATTACGGAATAAGACGACCAAAATGGCTAAACCAATGGCTGATTCCGCAGCTGCCACCGTCAGTATAAAAAAAACAAAAATCTGCCCGGCAATATCGGCATTAAAATAAGAAAAGGCAATAAAATTCATATTGACTGATAACAGCATCAGTTCAATACACATAAGCAAGATAAGCAGATTCTTACGGTTAAGAAAAATGCCTGCAATACTCAGGCAAAATAATACTGCTCCCAAAATGAGAAATTCATGTAATTCTGGCATAAGAACATTATTCCTTTGATTCTGCTGGCATTTTGACAAGTCGTACACGATCTTCACGACGCACACGGACTTGTTCCTCAGGTTTTTGGTATTTCGCTCGCGTGTGTGGGCGCATCGTTAAAGCAATAGCAGCCACCATGGCAACCAATAAAATCGCAGCGGCTATCTCAAAAGGATAAACATAATCGGTGTATAACACTTGTCCTAATGCTTTAGTATTCGGCAGGGCAGCCGCCACTTCGGGAGGTGGCGCTTGATGCCAGGCTGCGAGGACTAAAATCATTTCGACTAAAATCAACGCCCCCACAAATGCCGCCACAGGAAGGTAGCGCACAAAACCTTCTCGTAAAGGGGCAACATTAATATCAAGCATCATCAAGACAAACAAAAACAGTACCATGACGGCACCGACATAAACTAAAATCAGCGCAATGGCCAAAAATTCAGCCTGTAATAACAGCCAAATCGCTGCGGACGAAAAAAACGCCA
>LUTY01001318.1 GCA_001640045.1 Candidatus Thiomargarita nelsonii
ATTGCCGCTTACCTATCTGCACGCGATGGGCGTACTGTACCTTTACCATTAGAATATTGAAAATGCTAGGAGTCCAAGATTTATCTTGGACGTCCTTTCGACGTTAGGAGAAATCTTATCTTGGACTCCTACAAAAATGGGAGGAATTTTGAATTATTTTGCTCATGACACAGCCATCATTGATGCAGGTGCCCAAATTGGCACTGACACCCGTATCTGGCATTGGGTGCATGTTTGTGCTGGCGCGTTGATTGGTGAACGTTGTTCTTTAGGACAAAACGTTTTTGTTGGCAATAAAGTCATTATTGGTAACAACGTTAAAATTCAGAATAATGTTTCCGTGTATGACAATGTTACTTTGGAAGATGACGTATTTTGTGGCCCTAGTATGGTTTTTACCAATGTTTATAATCCCCGTTCGGCTGTGTCTCGTAAAGATGAATACCGAAATACTCTGGTTAAACGTGGTGCCACTTTAGGGGCTAATTGCACGATTATCTGTGGCAATACCATTGGGCAATATGCCTTTATAGGTGCGGGTAGCGTTGTCAATCATGATGTGCCCGATTTTGCCCTGATGGTGGGTGTACCGGCACGTCAGATTGGTTGGATGAGCCGTTATGGTGAACGCTTAGATTTATCCGAGGACGGGGAAACCACTTGCCCACACACTGGTGAACGTTATCAACTCAAAAATGGCCAGTGTTATCTTTTTGGTCCGGAGGACGTCCAAGATAAATCTTGGACTCCTACTGTAGAGGATTAAATGAGAGAAGTTGCCGTCATTGGCGGTGGTATCAATGGATTATGCTCTGCTTGGGCATTAGCAAAAGCTGGTTA
>LUTY01001319.1 GCA_001640045.1 Candidatus Thiomargarita nelsonii
TATTGAATTTTTACCAAACTGATAGGTGGTAAGATTCACGCATTCAGCCTGTTGCACTTTAATTTGTGCTATGCTTTTTTGCATGAAACGAATCGACACTCCCGCAAATATTCAGATTCAGACATTAAAAGCTAATCAAGATTATTGATACAGCACGCCCAATAGCGTTTATCGTCCTTGTAGCAGCCACCGTCCCATTCAATACCCTTTTTTCTGTTGGGTTTATTAGAGAAATTGATTATAGGACCAGAATCTTTTGGACATTGCAAACTGGGGCCATTCCAGCTACCACTAGACTTATATCCAAGTAAAGCATTATGCGGGTGAGTACTTCCTGCGGTATCTGCGGATGAATAATTTCCCAGCGTTCTCAAATAGTCGTTTCCTTCAAAAATAATACGCGAACGAGGATAAGCATATTTCAGGACTAAGGCTTCCATAAAAATGCACAGGTGATAACCCGTTTCACAAATATTTCCTTGCCCTGAAATTTGGGGAAAACCCTTACCTTTTACCGTTTCCCGAACTTCTGCCATCGTATATTTTTTTGCAGATCGCTTGAGTACCGGCTTTGGGTGACGAGCCTCTATGACTTGCCAGTTGGTGCCATTACAAAGTCGGGCGTATGTGCCATCAAAACGGATTAGCCCAGTTTGTTCGCTCGTGCAATTTTCGGTTATCGCTGGGAGCGTTTGGTTGGGCAGTTTTTGGGACAGTTGCTCAACTTGGGTTTTGAGGGCTTGGATTTCTGAATGCAGCACTTTATTATCTTGTTGCAAATTTTTGATTTGCTGTTTCATCCGACATTCAGTGACAGAAGTGCCGCAATCCTCAATAGTA
>LUTY01001320.1 GCA_001640045.1 Candidatus Thiomargarita nelsonii
CAAGTCCTTGAAAATTATCAGGCGGTGCGTCAGATTGTGGAAAAACTAATTTTAATTCATCTCCACTTTCTAAAACCAAGGGTGCTTTGGGACTGACACAAATCCAATCTATCTCTGGCGGCGCGGGCAATGTGCCATTGGTTTCAATAGCGATTTCAAAACCGGCTCGATGGAAAGCCTCGATTAACGGCGTATCCAATTGTAATAAGGGCTCACCACCCGTACAAACCACATAGGGGCGGCCTGATTGTGTTGATGGCCAAGTCGCTACCACTTTATCAACTAAAGCTTGGGCTGATGCAAATTTGCCTCCACCTTGTCCATCTGTCCCGACAAAATCGGTATCACAAAATTGTTGATGCCCACCGAGCCGTATTTGTTGGGTTCACATTCTGGTTGTTGTGGTATTTGGGTCTCTGGTCCAACCGATTTAGGTGCGCCGAAAGAATGGTCTTGGGGTTATCGTTCTATGACCACTGTCAAAGGGCTGTTCACAGCCGGTGACGGTGTTGGTGCCTCTGGTCACAAATTCTCTTCTGGTTCTCATGCTGAAGGCCGTCTTTCCGCTAAGGCGATGGTGAAATTCGCGCTGGATAATAAAGATTGGAAACCAGAGTTGGATACTTCAGTTGATGAGTTGGTAGATGAAATCTACCGTCCGGTGCGTACTTTCTTGGAACACAAGGATTATACCACTGCCATCGATATCAATCCGCATTACATCACTCCTAAGATGTTGCAATTCCGTCTGCAAAAGATCATGGATGAGTATTGCGCTGGTGTGGCGACTTGGTATCAAACCAATGCTCACATGTTGCAAGTCTGCGAAGACAAGCTGG
>LUTY01001321.1 GCA_001640045.1 Candidatus Thiomargarita nelsonii
TTCTTTAGCAAGTTGACGGGCGCGTTCTATAGTACGATTGGCGACTATCATACGGCCTAATTTATTTTCATGTAAATGTCGCGCTGCTAATTCAATGGTTTCGCCCGCGCCAATCAGGAGAGCAGTATTGCCATTTAAATCGCCAAAAATTTGTTGCGCTAGTCGCACCGCTGCAAAGGCCACAGAGACTGGGCTAGAGCCAATAGCGGTATCTGTACGCACATGTTTTGCCACATAAAAACTATGTTCAAACAATTTATTCAATAATTGCCCCGTAGCGCCCGCCTCACGGGCAGTATTATAAGCCGATTTAATTTGTCCCAATATCTGCGCCTCTCCCAAAATCATGGAATCTAAACCACAAGCTACCCGTAATAAATGACGCACCACTTCCACTTGTTCATAAGTGTATAAATGCCGCTCAAGCAATTGATTGGAGACATTGTGGTACTGGCTCAGCCAATTAATAATGACTGGTGTGGTATCATCTTCGAGTCCACAATATAACTCGGTGCGATTACAAGTTGAAATAATCACAATTTCTTGCACCAATTGACGATCAATGAGATCATGTAAAGCATGTTTGAGCTGCTCTGGTGAAAAATTAACCTGTTCACGTATTTGAACGCGGGGGACAGCAATATCTACCATAAACATGGGGCGATGTTTACGGATTTTAATCGCTTTTTTAACATCTACTTGTTTCAAAATTGGCAAAGGGCTGGCAGTGGATGAAAAGACGACATCGGCTTCAGCGAGATGAAATGGGATTTCTTCTAAGGTAATAGCATAGCCAGCAAATTCTTTAGCAAGTTGACGGGCGCGTTCTATAGTACGAT
>LUTY01001322.1 GCA_001640045.1 Candidatus Thiomargarita nelsonii
CGGGCTTCAACGAAAGCAATGTTTCGAATTGGGTTGCAATGCGTTTTTGGAGAAGCCCATAAACATTGATAAATTCTTACAGATATTGGCTGAACATTGTCCAATCGAATGGGTTTATGAGAAACCGGTGAACAAAAATGAGAATTCACCCGCCCAGATTATCCCTCCAACTGAGGAACAAACTAAGGCTTTGTTTGAATTAGCCAAATATGGCGATGTGCAAGCGGTCATAAAAAAAGTGGAGGTGCTTTTAGAATCTGAGCCTCATTTACATGCTTTTGTTGGAGAAGTTTGTCAATTAGCTAAAGGTTTTAAAATAACTCAGCTCAAAAATTTTTTGGAACAATTCTTGGTACAAGATAAATCTTGTACTCCTGATGAAGGATGACCCTGGTGTACCGTTTAATTGGAGGCTATTCAAATGCACAAAGATACGATAAAAGAGTTTTTTATCTTGCTATTGCTCTTGACTCTCGCACTGGCTGGGATGGTGGTTTTTTTATACCCCATTGAGGGGGAAGATTTTAAAAAAATATATGAAATCAACGATGTCGTCAATCTCAACATCGGAAAACAGGTCATTAGCAATGATCTTGAAAGCATCGTTACAGATTTGTTAGTACTTGCCGAACACAGCACATTCAGCACTTCACTTAAGTCACTGAATCAGGGTGCTGTCAAACTCTTAGCGCGAGATTTTATGGTATTTTCGCAAAAAAAGCGGCTCTATGCTCAAATGCGTTTCATTGATCAAAAAGGGATGGAAATTGTGCGGGTTAATTTCAACGCAGGACAACCCGCTATTGTTCCTAATACTCTGCTGCAAAACAAGGCGCAAC
>LUTY01001332.1 GCA_001640045.1 Candidatus Thiomargarita nelsonii
GCCACGCAAAGTTGCTAATCCTGAGTTTAGCACGTTATACAATGCTTGTCGTTGCAGTCCCATCAGGCCACCGGAGTAAAATGATAATGGCCACTGGAATGCAATGGCTATGCTCAATAGAACTACCGATTGTTGCACTGTCTCAACTGACAAATTCTCTGCTTTTATCCAATACTCGGCAATGAAGGGGGCTATTGATATTACGGTTACGCTAATCAAAATCGCCATTCCCCAGTAAATAGTTTCCAAGGTTCTTACTAGGTCACGCATTTTTTGCTCCTGTCCCTGCTGGGCGGAGTAACGTGCCAATTCACGATTAAGTGTGGAACTCAAGCCCAAGTCTAGCAATCCAAACAAGGCTTGCAAAGTAGCGAAAAAACCAATTAATCCGTAAGCCTCTATACCGAGAAATTTGATATACAGGGGGATAAAAGCTAGGCTCATCAGAGCCGTCCAGGCTTTGCCGGTAAAGTTGGCGATAATGTTTAGTTTAACTTGTGACACTGAATTTGCTTACTTTATTATTAACCATCGTCATACTCAGCACAGGTTCCAGCCATAACCACTCGCTGTCCGCACCTACGTGCAAATTCTTGCAACAATGTCAAACTTGCTTGAACCCAGCGAAAATTTTCAGATGAAGTCCAGTATTTACCCGGTATTGCATACCACGCCAAATGGAGAAGATGGGTAGGGCGTATACTATCAATTAATCTGGCGATTTGCATAGGAGCCAGCAAATCTACCTTGTGCCAATGCACATTAGGATGCGCCTCCCCGGCAATTCTTGAATAAATAGCATGTACCTCATAGCCTTGGGTTAGTAGCAACGCTGGACAATGCTGACCAATAAACCCTGTTGCTCCCGTAAGCAGGACTTTTTTCATCTGTTAAAATCCAGATATTGCATATCTTTAGCGGTAATTATCCGTTCATCTTGCGGCCATTCAATATTAAATGCCGGATCATCCCACCGAACACCTCTAGCACATTCAGGATGAAAAAACTCCGACATTTGATAAAACACCTCGGTGTTGTCTGCTAGGCTTTGAAAACCATGTGCAAACCCTTCAGGAATATACAACATTTGGTAATTTTCCGCCGTCAGTTCTACAGCTACCCATTGTTTAAATGTTGATGATTCGGGGCGCAAGTCAATAATAACATCGTAAATAGCACCCTTGGTGCAACGCACTAACTTGGCTTCTTCATGCGGAGCAACTTGATAGTGCATTCCACGTAAAGTGCCCTTTGTTTTGTTGAAAGAAATATTGCACTGTACGAGATTTGGATTTAAGCCATGCGCCTCAAATTCTTTTTGACACCAAGAACGTGCGAAGAATCCTCGCTCATCTGCTATTGGCTCTAAGTCTATGATATAGGCACCTTTCAGTTTTGTTTCTGTGAAAATCATGGCTAAACAAACATTTCAGTATTTAATTAGTCAAACACATCAGAAGGAAGCCCAAATTTTTTAATTAATCCATTTAATGCGTATGGCAGAATCATGGTTTTTTTACCATGAGTTTTTACTGGAAATGATTGACTTCCTTTTATAAACTTACCGCTATGTTTTCCACCCGTATTAGGATGAAATTCTATTTGATAGGGTTTAAGAATTTTAATAACTTTTCTTAATTCAATAGCCTTAGGCATAAGCAATTTCTCTTATATTTTCTTTTATAAAAGAATCTGCCATTTTATAAAAAGTCATCATTTCATTCTGTAATTCTAACTTTCGGTAAACTTCCCAAAAGATTTCTTCATCTGGATCTATAATATTATCAAACGCCTTTGCATCAAAAGCATAATTAAGATAATCCTTTATACTATCTGTCAGAGAATCAAGAGCCTCTTTATCATCCAAACCATGGCTTGATACCGAAAAATCCAGACACCTTGCTACAATCACTTCATCTTCTTGGGTTAGAAGTATGTGCAATTGGAAATTGTCCAAATTTTTAATGGTACCTTTTAATGCTTTTAAGGGTTTCATCTTATATACCTGCCATTCGTCTAGGCTTTTCAAATAACACCAATTTCAGGGATCAGCACAACAAATTGTCCACCCCACTCACGAATATAAGCCATCTGTTCAATAATTTCATCCTTGAGATTCCAAGGTAAAATCAGTACATAATCTGGCTTTGTCGGTTTAATTTTGTCGGGATGGTGGATAGCAATATGGGTACCCGGCAAAAATAAATCTTGCTTGTGTGGACTGCGATCCACAGTGTAATCAATGAAATCGGTACGGATACCACAATAATTAAGCAAAGTATTCCCCTTTGCCGGCGCTCCGTAACCCACAATCGTTTTTCCAGCTTGTTTGATCGGTATCAGAAAATCAAGGATTTTACGCTTGGTTTCACGGACTTTTTCCGCGAATATCTGATAGGTTTTAATATCATCTAATCCGGTTTGCTTTTCAAGTTGTCTTAAATTATCAACACGTTCTGTCAGTGGCTTAGTGTCATCTTCTGTATGCCTAGCAAAAATGCGGAGAGAGCCCCCATGCGTTGTCAGTTCTGCAACATCAAACAAACTTAACCCCTGTTTAGCAAATATTTTTTCAACCGTTATAAATGATAGATAGGAAAAATGTTCATGGTATATGGTATCAAATTGGTTTTGTTCCATCAAACGTAGTAAGTGCGGAAATTCCATCGTAATGACACCGTGAGGTTTAAGTAGTTTTTTCAAACCTCCAACAAAATCGTTGATGTCTGGTACATGGGCTAGAACGTTATTTCCTAATAGCAAATCCGCCGTTTTGCCCTCATTGGCAAGCTCTGTAGCTGTTTTGACACCAAAAAATTTGGTCACGGTGGGAATACCAGCCGCTTGTGCAACTGTTGCTACATTTTGAGCCGGTTCAACACCGAGTACGGGGATATTTTTGTCTTTGAAATATTGTAGGAGATAGCCGTCATTACTGGCAATTTCTACAATTTGGCTGGTGTTATTAAATCCAAAACGTTCTATCATGTATTCCGTGTAGGCTTTGGCATGTTTCAACCAGCTTTCGGAGTAAGATGAAAAATAGGCGTAGTCGCTAAAAATGTTTGCAGGACTTTCAAATTCTTGCAATTGAACGAGATAACATTGCTCACAAACGTAGGCATGTAAAGGATAGAAAGGCTCCATTTGTTGGAGTTGAGCCGGCTTAAGGTAGGCATTTGATAAGGGAGACATGCCTAGATCACAAAAAGTACGCTTGTTTCTACTACTGACTTAACTTGAATATGAACTTGTCTCCCAGTTTCA
>LUTY01001324.1 GCA_001640045.1 Candidatus Thiomargarita nelsonii
TTATACCGTGGATGAAAAACTCGGTAACGCTGGTAACGCTGGTAACGGTGGTAACGTTGGTAACGGTGGTAACGCGGTAACGCTGATACAAAATGTAGGGGTGTTACCGAGCGTTACCGATGCGTTACCGGTGAGCGGTAACGCTAATGAGGCTAATAAAGACGTTGGTTTTAACCCAAACGTTACCGCGTTACCATCGTTACCAAGGCGTTACCGATCCCACACCTAAACAAACCGCCTATCGAAACGATCTCCGATGCATCTGGCGCGACAAAAACATCGAAGATTTGCAGACAACAGTGGACGCATTAGAGCAAGTCAAAATAGAAGATGATGCGATTTGGCGTGATATAGTCGATTATGTTGCCAAAATTTATGAAAATGGCACAAAAAAAGCACTACTAAATTTTGTGGCAACGCGGCTCGGGCTAATTGACGAAAACGACGGAGAAAAGTGGTGGGATGGGCTTTCAGATAACGCTGCTCACCTACTTGCCTATCTCAGAGAAAACGGTGGACGAGCATCCTACCGCGACGGCATTAATGGTTTATCTTATGATGATGCCAAAGATGCCGTGTACCATTTAATGGCGCATGGGTTTGCGGAGGATTTTCGGTATCAGTTTGAGGTGGAGTTATCGGTTAATTGATAACTGTACGTGGGCGTGGCTTTGTTGTCATGCCCAAGAAAAAAAATTTTTGTGTCAAAATTTTTGGGCCCGTTCAAAATCCTATAAAAGTAGTGAACAGTTTGTGGAAACAAAAATAATCACGCAAGGGGTAGCGACAGAAGTAAAAAAGATTATTTCTGCTAGAAAAAAAAGAATCAAGAAACCAA
>LUTY01001325.1 GCA_001640045.1 Candidatus Thiomargarita nelsonii
AAATTTATCCAATACGGCGGCCCCAACGGCGGTGATGGCGGTGATGGTGGCAGCATATATTTGCGGGCAGACGCTGATTTAAATACTTTAATCGATTTTCGATTTAAGCACCAGTTTCGTGCCAAACACGGTGAACATGGCAAAGGCAGTGAATGCACTGGCAAAAAAGGTCAAAATTTATATATTAAAGTGCCAGCGGGTACACTGGTTTTTGATGAAGATACGGAAGAATGCTTGGGTGATTTAGTCAAGCCGGGAGAAACCTTGTTAATCGCAAAGGGTGGAGAACATGGCTTAGGCAACGTCCATTTTAAAAGCAGCACTAACCGCGCACCGCGTCGCATCACCAAAGGTACGCCCGGAGAAGAACGTAAGCTGCGCTTAGAATTACAAATTCTAGCCGATGTCGGCTTGTTGGGTTTACCCAATGCCGGCAAATCTAGTTTTATTCGAGCCGTCTCCGCAGCACGCCCTAAAGTGGCTGATTATCCATTTACCACTTTACGTCCCCATTTGGGAGTTGTGTCTATTGAAGTGGATCGCAGTTTTGTTATTGCCGATATTCCCGGATTGATTGAAGGCGCGGCGGAGGGTGTTGGCTTGGGGATACAATTTTTAAAGCATTTGTCACGTACCCGTTTATTATTACATATTGTCGATGTTGCACCCTTAGACAGTGAACCCGTAAAAGATGTCCTCTCTATTATTCAAGAAGTTGAAAAGTATAGCGCGGAATTAGCGACGCGAGAACGTTGGCTAGTATTAAATAAAGTGGATTTGTTGCCGCCCGATGAACAGGCGCAACATTGTCAAGCCATTATTGAAGAATTGGACTGGC
>LUTY01001326.1 GCA_001640045.1 Candidatus Thiomargarita nelsonii
AACAGACATTCAAGGGCGTATCTCAATGGGAAAGTGATAGACTGAACTGGAAACTTTCTGAGGATCGTGCTGCTGCTGTCGCAAATGCTTTGGCATTACGAGGCGTGTCAAGAACACGGCTGGAAACAAAAGGCTTTGGGGACACTAAACCAGTTGAGCCAGATTCCAAATTGGATTTGGCAAAAAATCGGCGAGTGGAAATTAAAGTTGAATAAATCAGTAGGGGCAATCCTTTATGGTTGCCCTTTTCTACGAGGTAAATTTATGACATTTAAAGAAATATTGCTTGCGGTTCTGATTCCGTTAATCCTTGGTATTGTCATTGTACATTATCAAAAGTACATTGACTCTTCGGATTCATCCACCTCGAACACTAGCACGACTCCGCCTATAGAAGAGAATCCGATTGAGGCAAATATCAGCGTACCGCCCCCAGAGCGCATTTTGCCTGATAATCTTGTGACTCAACTGAAAGGTTTGCAGAATCCGAATGCCTCTTTCGGTGTCGTTCTGTGGTTTAATCAGCCCGGACAAACTCGATTTAGGCATCCAGAAATTGTGACAATTAATTACGAAGTCAATGGTTTAGAAGAAGTTGGCTATTTGACTTTGCTGAATGTGTCACCAGCGGGAAAAATCTCTATGATTTTGAGTGAAAAGGTGCAAAATAGTAAGTATTTCAAAAAGGTGAATCGCATCACTTTAACTGAAACTGGGGAGGAATATTTTAAAGCGATAGTGACTACTGAGCCGATAGAATGGAAAACCTTTATCGCGGCGGCTTTTATTAATTATTTCTCTACCCGCCCTAGCGAGCCAAAATTGTAACGATGCCA
>LUTY01001327.1 GCA_001640045.1 Candidatus Thiomargarita nelsonii
ACCGCCGTTTTTTAAGCGATCTTGGAACGCCCCACTTTTCAACTTTTTAATTTTCTCTTTTGAGGTTCGCAAAGAGTTCTCTAGTTGACTTGCCAAAGCTGCATTTTCCTTTTTTAAGGCTTGAATCTGGGTTTCTAACGCGCTGATTTTATTTTGCAATTTATCCTGTTGCGCTTGAGTCGCTTTTTCTAACGCGCTGATTTGATCTTGCAATTTGGCAATGACACGGGAAAGGCACACTTCAGGGGTCGCCTCGCATTCAAATTGAGTGTACTCATCCTGCACCCCAAAGGCGGGTGGGATTAAAATCATCCCAATTATTATCAGTATTAATTTTTTTTGCATAAAGTTCTCCTTTAAAAAGTTATTGGCACTGATTGGCGGTTTTTAAATTCGTTTATTTCCCAATTAGATGTACTACTAGAGAGTATTTAGTACAACTTATTGATAAATAAAATATTTTTGTGTTGTTTCGGGAAATCGCTCCGTTCATTCCCGAAACAACTGTGCTAATAAAGGATAAACCTATACTCAGCGCGGGTACAATTTGCACTTTTGTCATCCAGATCCCTTTGATATGAGGGACCTTGAGAGCTCTTTGACCGTTGAAAGATTTCTCCCGTTGGTCGAAATGACAAAATTTTTCTAGTCCATCTAGTAATGTTTGGTCAAAATCGGTCCAATCTTCTTGTGCCTCTGCTATTGCTTTATAAGTCTCTTCATAAGAGAGTTTATTGTCATCCTTTTTTCGCAATAAAATACTCCACTCATTTTAATAACTCATTGTTAATACGATATTTTCGTAATATAATTTGAGGTAATCTTATGCCTTTTAG
>LUTY01001328.1 GCA_001640045.1 Candidatus Thiomargarita nelsonii
CTTTTTTTGCCACAATAATCGCCATCTTTTATCTTATCAAATAGAGATTCAATCACATGAGCCGTGGCGCACCAATTGGCTTTAGTCAACCGATTAAACAGGCTTGGTTAGATTTTACTGTGCAACGAAAGTTAGAAGGCAAATCCCACACTGAAATTAGGGCCGCATTAAATGATTTTTTATCGGATCAAGTTTCCGTGGGTAGCACAAGCCGAAATAGTAATCGACAAAAAGTTATTAGTATTTTATCCAAAATTTGGCTCAATGTACCGCAACCGATTAAATCCTTTAGGGATGAAGGTTTGGCATTATTCAAACGTTTGCCTGAGGATAGACATGTTGCGGTGCATTGGGGGATGGTAATGGCAGTTTATCCGTTTTTTGCGACGGCGGCTGAGCATGTAGGGCGTTTATTACGCTTACAACAATATGTTTCTGCGGCACAGTTACAAAAGCGGCTACGTGAAAAAATGGGAGAACGGGACACGATTTCAGCGGCGGCGCGTAAATTGATGCGTTGCTGGGTGCAGTGGGAGGTGTTGAAGGATACTGGTAAGAGAGGGGTATATGCCGCAACGGGAACGCATACGATTAGTGATGCCCAGTTGACTTCTTGGTTGTTGGAAAGTGCTTTGATTGCCAGTCAAGGGCAATCGGCAGTGTTAGATAATTTGGTGAATTATACGCCGATGTTGTTCCCTTTTAATTTGTCGTCTCGTTATTTTATACCTAATGAGCGATTGGAGACGTTTAGTCAAGGCGTGAATGAGGTGAGTGTGACGTTTAGTCATTATGAGGTTTAGTTGCAGGACGCGGAGCGTCCTGGCAGGCATTCC
>LUTY01001329.1 GCA_001640045.1 Candidatus Thiomargarita nelsonii
TAGGACCTTCAGCATAGAATCCAATCACCAGTGTAGTATGATTCATCTCTCCGTTCCCATTATGATAATAAATCTCGATCAAAATCTTTGGTTTGCAAATATTTTTGAACTTCAGAAAGCGTTATCTTTTGTTCTTGTTCTGTTATGTCGCCAAAATCAAAAAGTGACTGTACTGGCTGTACTGGTATCATCTTGGTAAATCTTAATGCTTGTTTTTTCTGTGGATCAACTTTAGAAAACAGTGTCGCATAGAGTATGTTGCATTCAAGAGCATGATTTTTTAAAAAATTACCGACTAAAACGGGGGAATGGGTATTGATAATAATTTGTCTCAGGGGTATATCTTGTTCTTCTTCATTTTCAAAATCAGTTGCTAATTCACGTAATAGTGTACTCAGATTTTCTAATCTGAAAGGATGAATACCATTTTCGGGTTCTTCAAAACAAAGCACTCCTTTATGTTGGATATCTAATTTAAAAACCAGAAGTGCTAATACTCTCAACGTGCCTTCTGACAATACCCTAGATGAAAATTTTCTGCCATCCTGCGATATTGAAATAAGTACATATTGATCGGAGCGAATGTCTTCTTCAACATCAATGGCAGTAATGCTGGGTAGCAAGTTATTAATTTCTCTTGAAATATCCTTAATCACATACAAATCTTCGGCCTTCATTCTAGCTAAAGCCGCCGGCAAATTGGAGCCATCTGCGCCAATGAAGTCTTTAGCAAGTATAGGACTTGGTTTTCTTAGTTTCACTGGATTTAATTGGAGCAGTTTCCAATAGAAGTTGATAAAACCGGTGATAGAGTACAGGAAATCTTGCAAGCGGC
>LUTY01001330.1 GCA_001640045.1 Candidatus Thiomargarita nelsonii
CTGTCTTGACGGGTGAGTCGGTGGCAGTGGAAAAGGGAACTGAGCCAGTGAAACCAGATGTTGCGCTCGGCGATCGCTACGGAATGGCCTACTCCGGCACTTTAGTAACGTATGGACAAGGAATGGGTGTGGTGGTAGAAACCGGTGTTGGTACTGAAATCGGCCGTATCAGCTCCCTTGTAGCGGGGGTGGAGCAGCTCACCACTCCACTTTTGCGCCAGATGTCTCAATTCGGTCGCTGGCTTACAGCAGCCATTATCGCCATTTCAATAGGCACCTTCGCATTCGGTGTGCTGGTCAGGGATTACATGGCTGTACAGATGTTTCTCGCGGCGGTGGGTCTGGCAGTGGCTGCGATCCCCGAAGGATTGCCGGCCATCATGACCATTACTCTGGCTATCGGCGTACAGCGCATGGCGGGTAGAAACGCTATTATCAGGCGTTTACCTGCCGTCGAAACCTTGGGTTCGGTAAGCGTTATCTGTACGGACAAGACGGGTACCCTGACCCGCAATGAAATGACAGTACGCATCATCACCACCACCAGCGGTCGGTTCGAGCTGAGTGGCTCCGGCTATGATCCGCACGGCGGGATATCGTTGGCGAAAAGGGAGATATTGCCGGAAGAATACCCTCTGCTGCTGGATGTGAGCCGGGCGATGGTACTGTGTAATGATGCGAGCTTGGATCGAGATGACGGTAATTGGCAGGTGCATGGTGATCCCATGGAAGGTGCTCTCTTGGTCGCGGGCCTCAAGGCTGGCTTGGATATGGAAACTGAAATCAGAACTTATCCGCGTACTGATCTCATCCCCTTCGAGTCCGAACACCGTTT
>LUTY01001331.1 GCA_001640045.1 Candidatus Thiomargarita nelsonii
CAACGCTTAGCATTAGCAGCCATGTCTTCCTCAAAAGCCACTGGATTCGATGCAGCCAACGATTGCAATCTTGCACAAAGGTTACGCTTTTGATTTAATGACAGCTTAAATTTAGTGTTCTTCACTAAAGTATAATCGCCATCAGAAAAAGCCGATGCGACTCGTAACACATCGGTTACAGTGTTGCATTGTTGTATCGCAAACAAGGGTTGTTTTTGAGCTAAGAAAGCCAACGTTTCTTTAAACTGTATATGATATTTTTCGTCTTTCACACATTCAAAATAAGTCAACACCGCGTCTTTTTGTTGTTCAGACAAAGACACGCCCGACTCAATCCATGAACCAATGATAGACTTTAATTCATCTGTATTGATAAGTTTTAACGTTTTAAATTCAGTCGGAAAATACTCACTGCGTTCATATTTTTTATGCGGGGGGATAAATTGGCCACCACTCCAGTAGTGGATAATCGCATTGATAAACAACTCAAGCTGAGATGTTTCAACGATTTGCTGTGGGAATCCGGGGTACATCGGCTGCCATATTCTGTCAGCCCCCGTGAAATCTTTTAAAGTTTGAATTAAGTTTTGTGCGAAATCATTAAAATTTTCACACATAGATATAGTCTGGATATCCTTTTCGCTAAAGATATATCCTAATTGCATGATATGCGCTTGTAGGGCATAAGCTTGACGGTTTACGGACTCAGTTTGATTGGTTGTATCTATAAAGATGACAGATTGTGAGATAAGTGCATGATGTTGTTTCATTTTTATTTATTTATATCAATTGGATGTGTGTGGTAGGGATCGAACCTACGACCTGCGGAAAGTG
>LUTY01001342.1 GCA_001640045.1 Candidatus Thiomargarita nelsonii
TTTGAAACGGCTGCCGGGGGGATGGAGCCGAAAAATCCGGGGCAGGGTTTAAAATATCCTGTCCGTCCAAATCGGCTTTATGAGCCATAGGGGGCTTTTCAGTCCAAGGTCACCATTTTTTCATAGATACTTTCACTGTTGCCTTAATTGGGTCATTTTGATATCTAGTTGGCTTTTTGAACTGAAGTATCAGCCTGTTTAAAACTCTCTCGACTTTGGTTCCAGAACGATGTGCAAGGAATTTTACTTCTGTCACAGTTATCCACATATTTTCTGGCTATATCAGTGACCTCTTCCATCAAAGCGGCTTGCAACGTAATGGGGGACAGTCCATGTTCAAGAAACTGATCATTGGCAACATAAAGATCATTTTCGTCAGCTTCATTACGTGGATTTGACACGTAATCTATCGGTACATCAGTCATGTCCGAAACCATTTTAGCGAGTTCACGCACCCGATGGGTCTCCGTCATCTGATTAAATATCTTGACTTTGTCGCCGTGGCGTGGCGGATTCTTAATTGCGATATCAATACAACGAACGGTATCTTGGATGTGAATAAAGGCACGGGTTTGCCCACCGGTACCATGCACCGTGAGCGGATAATTAATGGCAGCCTGCATAAGAAAGCGGTTGAGAACTGTACCATAATCACCGTCATAGTCAAAACGGTTGATAAGGTGCTCATCAAGTTTTGTTTCCCGTGTTTGCGTTCCCCACACAATACCCTGATGCAAATCAGTAATCCGCACCCCATCATTCTTATTATAATAAGCAAACAGCAACTGATCTTGCGTTTTTGTCATGTGGTAGATACTGCCGGGATTTGCCGGGTATAGGATTTCGTTCTCTACATAGTCACCATCATCCGTTTCCACCTTAACCTTGAGATAACCTTCTGGAATCTTCATTCCAGCAGTGCCATACCCATAAACGCCCATGGTGCCCAAATGTACAACCTGAATATCCAAACCCGTCTCTACAATTGCCGCTAAGAGGTTGTTGGTCGCATTTAAGTTATTATCAACGGTATAACGCTTGTGCCAAGAACTCTTCATTGAATAAGGTGCGGCACGCTGTTCCGCAAAATGAACCACCGCGTCTGGCTTGAACTCTTGCAGCAAGTTCGTTAATTGCACATAGTTTCTGGCTACATTGAAGTTATAAAAAGAAATCTCTTTACCAGCCACTTCTTTCCATGTCTGCAAACGAGTTCCCATTGGCTTGATAGGCGTGAGAGAACGGCACTCTAATTCATTGTCGATATTACGTCGTGACAGATTATCGACGATGGCTATATCATGCCCAATAGCAGATAAATGTAAGGCAGTGGGCCAGCCACAAAATCCATCGCCGCCTAAAATAATTATTTTCTTCATTTAACGTCTCACTGTTGGACTTTATACATTATTGTAAATAATAAAACGTATAAAAAAAACAATAAGTTTCAGGTAGGATTGGTAGAGCGTAGCGAAACCCACCCTACATTAGCTTATTTCCCATAATGTCTTTTTATAACAATTCCACATTCACGACATAGATAACAAATTTTGCTAATATCATTTGACTTCTCGCTAAACAATCGTCTTGCCTCTATGTATTTTTCACTATTCCATATATTCAGGAATTCATCTACAAACAAATTCACAAAAATGTCTTAATGGCATTGGCTCTATAGGTAGAATCTTTTGAAGATAACATGTCATATCATGTTGTTAATGAATTCTTCTTACTATCACCTACTAATAAGTAGGCAATAACTGTATAACGTTGTTCTTTAAATGTCCCATAACGTTGTTCTTTGGTCATCAAAACTGAAGTTAAAAAAATCCCGATAAAGAACATCCATGTTTTGGCACCCACATATCCTCCCATGACTTGGCTAAAAATGAGCATTAAAAATAAACAATACAAATAATGCTTCACTCCAAGAACTTTCATTAGTAGATAAATCGCCCAAACCATCAATATTCCTCCAAATAATCCGAAGTATATCCAATGTAACCAAAAGATGTTACTTATCATGTTTGTAGCCGATTTCGTATTTTTTATAGAAGTCAGCCCGAACCCCATCCTTAGACGGAAGAATACCTTATCTGCCACCATTTCCTTTCCGGTAATGCCTGCCCCCCACATAGGATACTCTTTCAGCACGTCAAACGTAATCAACGGAGGGGCTATAACCCTTATTATGCTACTCCCATCAGCCTTCCCCGAAGCTACTGCCGCAAAGCGGTTTGCTAATAACGTCATCTGTATTACAAAAATGAGTAGTAGCACAAAGAATACAAAAACAAAAGACAGTAAGAATTTTTTGGGAGTCATTTTCTTCAAAAAACGAGAAAGCCCGTTTCCTTCAAGGTATATGGCAATAACAAAACTTATGGGAATAATAAGCACTACAATCGGGCTACCAATAAGAAGAACCCCTGCTGCGGCAAAGACAAGTACTTTAATATATTTGTCTTTGTCTTGAGAAAACGCCAACCATAAAAACATTGAAAACAGTAAAAATTTAGACACATGAGAGGGTTCTGAAGTGAATAATTTTGGCCTTTCCATACCAAACATTGATATATCACGTGCCACACCTTCATAAACACCGGTCTTAAATACCGCCTGACGAAAATTATCGGATAACAATTTGAATGGAGTGTAATTTTCTAAGGCACAACCTATGAGAATCAAAAGACAACAATAATAAAATAGCTTAGCAATTTGTTCTTTTTCCCAGCTAGAAAGCTCTAAAAAAAATCCATACGCTAACAATATTGAATATGTAATTTGAACAACACCTTTAAACCGTTCAATAAAAAAAACATCTACACCTTTGAATAAGACACTAAGCCACGCAATCAGTACTATTGCCCCGATTGCAGTGATATGTTGTACACGGATTCGTTTTTTATTTTTAATGAGTAAAAGAGAACCCGCTATGCCTGCCACAAAAAAAGGAACAAGCAAACTTTTCCCTGAATATAGATGTACACCTGTGTAAATGCCAAGCAAATACCAAATAACTAGTCCAAATCCAATCCAGTTTAGCCTTTTTGTTGCCATATATTCTCTATCATCAAGTAAATTTAGCAAAAAACTTTCGCGCAAAATTCTTAGGCAAGCTTTCAGCGTGTAATTGCTTCATGCCACTCGTCGTCTTCCGCATATAATAATCTGGTTTTTTGGCGTTTCTCTTGGCACTCTTTATGTCTCCCATCCTAATTCTTTTATATTGCTAATAAAAGGTATTGCGCCAAACCTACCATTAAT
>LUTY01001333.1 GCA_001640045.1 Candidatus Thiomargarita nelsonii
CCTTTCATCAGTTCACCTCATCTGAATGAATATAAATAAAAAGACCTACGGGGGATCCCGCAGGTCTAGTGTCCCAAGATAAATCTTGGACTCCTTTTATTAACTGTGTTGCTCTGCCGCTCCCTTAGTAGGGATTATATCCGCAGCTACCACCATCTCTCCCTCTGTAAAAATTCCAAAAGGGATGTCCATTTGCGTAGGCGGGGCACATGCTCTGTGCAGTCCCAACAAAATTATTCTCACATGCTGATCTATAGGCACGCCCACAAATCCCGCCATCTATATTGGCTATCCGACTTGTGAAACTTGGCGCATGCCCAATCACCACTGCCAGTCGGCAGAACATTTTGCCAGACCATTCTCCCATCGCGTCACCGAGCATACGACACTCACCCACGCAATCTCTGACCACGGTTCTCAAAACATCCCTCAAACCATGAATGTACCCTATACCAAAATCTTCAGCAGCACGCCCTCTATATTTTGTCCCAATGTCTCTGAGCACATCTCTCACACCGGCATTGATGATTTTAACAAATTGATTTAGCCTTGTGCAGTCATGATCAATGTTGTCCCAAGCACTCTGCGCCAAACCATGCGCAGCATTCTTGGCTATGTTATAGTGCATCCGACTAGCACTAGCGTTCATACTCATAAACAATCCCAGCATTACCAGGACACTCAAGTGTATTATTTTATTTTTCATGTAAAACTCCATGAAGTTAGTTAGGTTAAATTTGATTGCTCCGTCCTTTGCGATCAAAAGTGAGCACAGTCGACTTCTCGGTTCAACGTACATTGATGTTCAAGATAAATCTTGGACTCCTTTAAACT
>LUTY01001334.1 GCA_001640045.1 Candidatus Thiomargarita nelsonii
CTGCGGCTACAGATACACCAAACAAAATTTGTCCCAGCGGCTTATACGGTGTCGTCCCCGGATCTTCGATCATATAAAATGTGAACAAGAGAAAGGCAACGCCTGTCATTATTTCCACTTCTGCTATCACCGGTGTATCGAAAAACCAAGCCCGTAGCATTCCCTGAGCAGCAAATGCGACCAGCCAAGCGATAACCAAGGTTATGCGACGGGCATAGCGTGCATTCAATAATGTACCAAAGATGATGAAAAATAAGGGTAATATCCAATCCAAGGCACCACTGAAGTTTTCTGTGTATTGATAGGGAGGCGTAATGCTGACCCACGGAAAGAGTATCAGCGTGATTGCAATGCCTGCGTTTGAAGGATTGAGAAAATGTTGGTATTTATCACCAATATTGATGCGGAAGATGTATTTTGAGCCCCCAGCAAGGGCTGAGGCGAAAGCAATCGGCCATAATTGTTCGTTGGAATAAAGCAGCATAGCGACTGCCTGTGATGTGATGTGGGCAGGCAATAGAAAGTTGATAAAGGGTACGAATCCGCCCAGATAGCGGGCATTTCGACCAGTTGACCATGCTTCCACTGTCTCCAATAGAAGGTCCATCGAATAGCCCACTGCAAGGGCAACTAAGACGTAGGCATAAGATTCTTCAAAGCCGAGAAACAATAGCCCAACTATCGTGAGGGCGGTAATGGCAATTGCGAAACGCCGCAGAGCGGCTAAGCGCATGTCTTTATTTTTAGGTTTTTTTTCGTTCATTTTTTGATTGTCCTCCTCGTCCTTTTATCATAAATTTTTAGCCACTGGCACGGGCACCCCTGTTGGGATA
>LUTY01001335.1 GCA_001640045.1 Candidatus Thiomargarita nelsonii
TATGAAAACCAAACTGAGGAGAACGTGCTATGGATTTGCCTATTGGCAAGACAACAGAACTGGGACTTTATCTAACGGCTATTGAAGCTTATGATTTAATTAAAAAAGGGGAAAACAAAATTCTCTTTATTGATGTCCGTACCCAAGCTGAGATTGCTTTTGTCGGCATACCAACGGTGGTTGATGCTAATATTCCTTATGAGGTGATTGAGGACTGGAATCAATGGGATGAGAAGGGGAAGACTTTCAAAATGACGGTGAATGACAATTTTGTGAGTGCGGTTGAAAAGCGTATTAAGGCAAAAGGCTTAAATAAGCAAAGTCCAGTCATCCTGATGTGTCGTTCTGGTTATAGAAGTGCTGACGCCGCTAATCTGTTAGCAAAGGCTGGGTACAAAAACGTGTTCAACCTTGTAGACGGTTTTGAAGGTGACAAAGCTGAGTCAGGCAAAGGGCAACGAGTTGTCAATGGATGGAAAAATAGTGATCTGCCTTGGTCTGATGAACTTGATAAAGCCAAGATGTATCTCTAATACCAATTCTCAATTGAATATCATTTGATGGCTATAGCTTTTCAGAAAAATATTTTCAACCTAAACCTCCGATGTTTGGCAAACCTCGGAGGTTTTTGGCCAAAATATTTACCTGAAATACTAACTTAATAAAGCCGAATTTTCTCGGCCCATCCAATCCCATGCAGAAAATCTTGATACTGATACCTTTAGTGATTACAACCCCGTCCGAAAGGTTTTCAGAGCCTCACTAAAACGTTACGGGATATCGTACCGCCTAAAAATCAGACCTACGAGGAGACCCATACCTCGCAGGTCGTT
>LUTY01001336.1 GCA_001640045.1 Candidatus Thiomargarita nelsonii
CCCAAAACCCATTAGGGGTTTAACCAAAAAACAAAATAAGGCACTTTTACGTGCTTTAGCTTTTCAACGAAAAAAGAGAACCTTAACGGCGAATCAATTTTTAGCTGAACTTTTTCCACCAAAACCGAATTCTTCCTTGGGTTTAATCAGCATGCTGTTGATTGTTTTGGGAGCGGCTAGTTTTGCAGGTTGGAAATATCTTTATAAGCCACTAGAACCCATACCCGCTCCCGTGTTTGTTCCCGAACAACCCAAAGAGGTCATAACACCACCGCTGTCTCTTGAGCAAGAAGATTATCAAGAAATTGAAGAACAAGAAGTCATTGTTGTTCCAACCGTGCCCCAGCCTGTAGCTGAAGAAGAACCTCAACCAGATGAACAGGCAATAGAAGAAGAGAATGCTTTAGCAGAGCAAGAAAACGCCAAACAGGCTCAAATAGCAAATTTGTTGCGAGAATGTCAAACACATTTGGATGCTAACCGTCTCACTACGGGTCGTCAGGGTACCGCATTAGTTTGTTATAGAGAAGTATTGAAGCTAGAGGCTGATAATGCAGAAGCTTTGGATGGTTTACAGGAAATCGAACGCCGTTACAAACAGTGGGCAGAGAATGCCTTTAGAACTAACAAATTGAACAAAGTGCGTCAATATGTGAAAAGATTAGAAATGGTTAATCCGCAATCGTCCATTTTAGCTGAGTTAAGACAGCGTTTAGAAAATGAACGCTAAACTCGACGCGGAGCGTCGGGGCAGGCATTCCCACGCAGAGCGTGGGAACGAGTAAAATTTGACTATATAACGCCCTGTGCCACTTTCACTACAGAACGACTAC
>LUTY01001337.1 GCA_001640045.1 Candidatus Thiomargarita nelsonii
AAAAGAGGGCAGCATAGACGAGAGTTTGTGCATTGAACACTCGCATCAGGTAGGCCATTAATTGTGGATAAAGCAGAAATAATGCAAAAGCCAATGTTCCTCCGAATAATGCCGTTATCGAGTAAGCCGTCATACTGATTTTCATAAATTCATGCGCCATATCATCGTAGCGCTGATCCCCGGTTTTATGTCCGATCAGTTCAATCACTAATACAAATAGTGGTACAGCTAAAACAAAAGCGGCAAAAAATAAGTGGAGTTGCGCGATGATCCAGACGAAAGATCGGCTGCTAAAGCCCATATTCGGATATTCACTGCGCTTGACTTGGGGGGCAGGTATCAGTGCTTTTTCTTCACTCTGGGGCAAATTGCTGACCGAGATTTCAGGCTCAGGCTCTCCAGCAAGCCGCACACGACCTATAGGCTGAATGCGTTCTACAATGGATTCACTATCCATTGCCAACTCTGCCGCCGCGACTTGGGGCAACAGATTCATAGGAGGATTGGAACTCAAGCCAACTATTGCGAACAGTGCAAAAATTCCCACCCATTTAACGGTTAGTTTTTGTTGCATAGTGTTATTGAGCAGGTGTCAAATCCCAGTTGAGTGGCAAACCTTGGGTTGCCATAATAAACTGGTCTATACCATAGAAGAGTAATAAGGCGAGGGTAAACGCGCTTACCCAAATGAGGAGTGTATTCATAGGGATAATTTCCTAATGATGAATGGGTGAAATGCCATGTGAATAGATCAGCAACCACCAAAAAAAGACTAAACCAGGTGCGACCATTGGTCACCGTTTTTTTATCGATCATGGCATGGGCGTTGTGAT
>LUTY01001338.1 GCA_001640045.1 Candidatus Thiomargarita nelsonii
GCTACGACTGGGATCGCGAATTGGCCACCTGTGATGCCGATTATTATCGCTGGGAACAATGGTTATTTATACAATTATATAAAAAAGGGCTCGTCTACAAAAAAACCGCCCCCGTCAACTGGGATCCCGTCGATCAAACCGTCTTAGCCAACGAACAAGTGATAAACGGGCGCGGTTGGCGATCAGGTGCCCTTGTTGAACGGCGCGAAATCCCTCAATGGTTTTTGAAAATCACCGCCTATGCTGATGAATTATTAAAGGATTTGGAGACACTAGAAGGCGAATGGCCTGATGCTGTGCGTATTATGCAGCGAAATTGGATAGGCCGCTCAGAAGGCGTGGAAATCCAATTTAAGGTGGATGACAAAAAATTAACCGTTTTCACAACGCGCCCCGATACTTTGATGGGTGCGACCTATGTGGCTATCGCAGCCGAACATCCGCTCGCCCAACAAGCCGCCACGCATAATCCAAAATTGGCTGAATTTCTTAAAGAATGTAACCAAAGCGGCACTGCTGAAGCCGATTGGGAGACAATGGAAAAATTGGGCATGGATACTGGCTTAAAAGCCATTCATCCGATTACCGGCGAAGCCTTACCCCTTTGGGTGGCCAATTTCGTGTTGATGAGTTACGGTGCTGGTGCCGTGATGTCTGTGCCCGCCCATGATCAACGTGATTTTGAATTTGCACAAAAATATGGCTTGCCCATTAAACAAGTCATTACGCCAATAAACGAGCAATTGTCTGATAAACTTGAAGCGGCCTTTATCGACAAAGGCAAGTTGGTCAATTCAGGACAATTCAACGGCTTAACTTCACAAGAAGCCTT
>LUTY01001339.1 GCA_001640045.1 Candidatus Thiomargarita nelsonii
CGAGTTTGATACTGCTGGTCCGGATAAATATACTGAGTAATATTTTGAAACTCATCCAATATGACCAAAAACCGCGTTTCAAAAAGGGCCGCAAAGCGATGGGGTGCCGAGTAGGCGGTTTTCCACATCGAATCATGCAATCCCATCTCTTTATCTTTAAGAAGCGAATTCACATCACTAACTAACCGTTTGTTTGAGTTGGCTAGCCCATAGTCCCTGATTTCTTCCAGAGTGAGTGGTTGGTTAACCAACTGTTCATCCCTTTGAATAAATGAAATATACTGCGATGCAAAGGTACGATAGTAATCGACAGCAAAATCAGGATACCAAGCTTTATTTTCAGCAATGTCAAAATAAAAGGGAATCACCCCCCGATTTGGCTCACTCCAAAGTCGGTTGAATATCCGTTGCACAAACACCGTTTTCCCACTTTTTCGACGAGCGAGGATAACTCTCGACTTGGACATTCTATTGGGTATCAGAGAAAGCCACTTGTCAAATTGACGAAATTCTTTTTCACGCCCTACTAGCAACTCAGGATGGCCTATTTTTTCCGTTAAGGGATATTGCATCTTGTTTCTCCTTTTGGTCTAACCTAAACCTAAGCTAAATATGGGGGTTATTAATTCTTGTTTCCACTGTCTGAATGATAACGGCGTATGATTTTGGAAACGATAGCTTTAGTACTTCGACCACTTTTCCTTAACTATACAAATAGGCACTGCCTTTTTAAATTTCTCTATTTCCGCCTGACTGACTGGATTACCATAATAAATCAATTCCTGCAAATCGCTTAACGAATACAGCGGTTTTAAATCACTGATTTTATTAA
>LUTY01001340.1 GCA_001640045.1 Candidatus Thiomargarita nelsonii
TATCATCGAGTATTGCTGAAATTCAGCGGCGAAGCCTTGATGGGTAATGCTCAATTTGGTATTGAGCCAGAAATCATGTCCCGTATGGCGCAAGAAGTCCATGAACTTGTGCGCCTTGGTGTACAATTAGGTATTGTCATCGGTGGAGGCAATATTTTTCGCGGAGTGGGATTGACTGCCAGTGGCATTGATAGAGTACCGGCGGATTACATGGGCATGTTGGCAACCGTGATGAACGGACTAGCCATGCAAGATGCCCTACAAAAAGCAGGAATTGATGCCCGCCTCATGTCAGCCATTCCCATGTCAAGCGTTTGTGAAGATTACACCCAACGAAATGCTATCAGCCACTTAGAAAATGGGCGAGTAGTGATTTTTGTAGCAGGAACGGGCAATCCTTATTTTACCACCGATTCGGCTGCCAGTTTACGCGCCATTGAAATCGGTGCCGATTTAATGATAAAAGCCACGAAAGTTGATGGCGTTTATAGTGCGGATCCAGTAATAGAGCCAACAGCCAAGCGTTTTTCACGCTTAACATATAATGAAGTCATACAACGTGGCTTAGGCGTGATGGACACCACCGCAGTCGTTTTGTGTCGAGATAATAACATGCCGTTACGGGTGCTTGATATGAGTAAAACGGGTGCGCTTGTCCGTGCCATTAGTGGTTTTGATGAAGGAACGCTGGTTGAGGGAGATGCCTGATGAATGAAATGATTGATATAACTATAAAAGACGCAGAAGAGCGAATGCACAAAAGCATCAGTGCGCTAAAAGCAGAATTTGTTAAAATTCGTACCGGGCGAGCCCATACCAGTTTGCTCGAACA
>LUTY01001341.1 GCA_001640045.1 Candidatus Thiomargarita nelsonii
GCACCAATTTGGAGATTATCATGGCCTATAAGTTATTTGATGATGGACAAGAATTAACCAACCGGCAAACCTTGCTGAACAGTTTCTGGTTTCAATGTGAATTTAACGCTAATTCACACGACGGTGTTGTAGAGATAACCAATGGATGGTTTGCTGTTTATCTCTCCTGGCTACCGGGTAAAAATATACCGGTTGAGCCGGTTTTTGCGGGTGTTGAAGGTGACACCAAAAATTACAAAATCGAAGATTCAAGTGGTGGCTCATTTGAGATAAAACAGACACAATTGCAACAGGCAATAAAACTGCGGCGTTGCAATGAGCGTGGCAAGTTGTTTTTGTTTCAATTGGTTGACAATCATGAGGGTAAGCGAGAATGGCTTGATCCTGCTAATTGGCTTCGTGCCGATCAAACACCAGACCGCAACGAGAATAATGCCAAATTTGCCTCAGATAAAATCACGTTTGGTGAAGTTGCCGATAAACACATTCATGAGCTTGTTGGGGTACATAGTAATACGGGTTTGAATGGTTTAGGTATCGCATTACAGTTTATGCAAAAATCTGTATTTAAAGAAATAATAGACTTAGCCAATGTTGGGCAAACTAAGATTCCATCAATCACCTTAAAATTGGATACTGGCGGAGTACCACAGGAGAGCAGTTATTTTGTCAATACGCCACTTTCTGGAACACTAAACGGGTATGTGATGGTAGCACAAGGGGCTTTTAAAGCCATTGACGCTGATGCTGCCTTGTCGGGGCAGTGGTTTACGGATAACAAAGCCCCCGCTTTAGCCCAACGCCTTGTTGGAGTACTTTCTAACGCAATGG
>LUTY01001352.1 GCA_001640045.1 Candidatus Thiomargarita nelsonii
CAGCAAAAAGAACCGCTGTGGGTAAAATCCATGGGGTTTTTAATCAGACACGTCCAGATGATTTATTAGTACACGCCATAAAAGGTTTATTAAACACAGTACCTAAACTTGAAAAATCAGCCATTGAGGACGTGATTATTGGTTGTGCTATGCCAGAAGCTGAACAAGGTTTGAATGTTGGCAGAATAGCCGCATTACTTGCAGGATTACCTGAATCTGTGCCTGGCATGACAGTTAATAGGCTCTGCGCCTCCGGATTACAAAGTATTGCGATAGCAGCCGATAGAATAAAAACGGGTGCTGCTGATGTTTTAATAGCCGGTGGTGTAGAAAGTATGACTATGATACCAATGACTGGTAATAAACCAGCGATGAATCCCATGATTTTTGCTGATGAGAATAAAGCAATTGCTTATGGTATGGGAATGACTGCTGAAAAGGTGGCAGAACGTTGCCATATAGATAGGGCATCACAAGATGAATTTGCGCTTGAAAGTCATAAACGTGCTTTAGCAGCCATTGAACGCGGTGAATTTAAAGATGAAATAGTACCCATAAGCAAAACCGATTTAACCCATCAAATGATAGTTGATACCGATGAAGGTCCAAGAGCAAATACGAGTCTCGAAGCTTTAGCAAAATTACGTCCCGCATTTGCGAAAGAAGGTACTGTCACAGCCGGTAACAGTTCGCAAATGAGCGATGGTGCGGCTGCCTTACTGATTTGCAGTGAAAATGCCTTAAAAAAATTTCATTTAACGCCAATGGCCAAATTCTTAGGTTTCAGTGTGATTGGTGTTGATCCGGCTGTAATGGGCATAGCACCCGTTAAAGCAATCCCTATGGTTTTAAAACAGGTTGGACTTAAACTAGAAGATTTAGAATGGATAGAATTAAATGAAGCCTTTGCCGCACAAAGTGTTGCCGTCATCCGTGAACTTGGATTGGATCAAAGTCGAGTCAATCCATTAGGTGGCGCAATTTCATTAGGTCATCCATTAGGCGCAACGGGTAGTATCCGTGCCACAACTTTACTTCATGGCATGAAGCGCAACAACTTGAAATATGGTATGGTGACTATGTGCATTGGCACTGGTATGGGCGCAGCGAGTATCATTGAAAGGGTGTGACTATGAAAAAAATATGGCTTAAACACTACTTAGATGGCATGTCAGCGGAGATCAATCCTGAACAGTACCCATCATTGCTTGAATTATTGGAAGAAAAGTTCACGCAATATTCAGATCGTATCGCATATTCATGCTTGGGTACAGATATTGATTATAAAACGGTTGAACACAAATCCACACAATTTGCAGCTTGGTTGCAATCGCACTATTCAAAAGGTGACCGAATAGCTGTCATGATGCCCAATTTATTGCAATATCCCATTGCCCTATTTGGCATTTTAAAAGCCGGCCTGATCGTCGTGAATGTCAACCCACTTTATACGGCAAGAGAATTGGAACATCAATTGGTGGATGCCAAAGCGAGTGCCATCGTCGTGCTTGAGAATTTTGCTCACACCGTTGAAGAGGTTTTAGACAAAACCGAAGTTAAAACGGTTATTATCAGCAAAATTGGAGATTTACTCTCATTTCCTTCTTCCATCATTGACAATTTTGTCGTTGAACATGTCAAAAAATTAGTGCCGGCGTTTCATTTACCGAAAGCCATTGTATTCAATGAAACAATCAATCACAAACAAGAGTATGTAAAACCGACACTGAATGGAGAAGATATTGCCTTTTTGCAATACACTGGAGGAACAACTGGCGTCGCCAAAGGGGCGATATTAACTCACCGGAATATGATTGCGAATATTTTGCAAGCTTTAGAATTTGTGAAATGTTGCCAAAAGATAGGGGCAGATGAACGACATATCGCCATTACGGCATTGCCCTTGTATCATATCTTTAGCTTGCTCGCCAATTGTCTGACTTTTACTTGTGTCGGGGCACAAAATGTACTGATAACAAACCCAAGAGATATAAAGGCTTTTGTCAAAGAACTTGGCAAATACCAGTTTACTTTTATATCTGGGGTAAATACATTATTTAATGCGCTTTTGAATGCCCCTGATTTTCACAATCTTGACTTTTCAAAATTGAGCTTGAGCCTGGGCGGCGGCATGGCAATACAAACGAGCACAGCTAAACGTTGGCATGAAGTCACAGGTTCTGTACTACTGGAGGCTTATGGATTGACTGAAACGTCTCCAGCCGTTTGTATCGATCCAACCAATTTAAAAGAGTTCAATGGAAGTATTGGAATACCAGTCCCATCAACAGAGATTTCGATTCGGGATTCTGAGGAAAATGAATTGGCTCTTGAAGAGATAGGTGAATTATGGGTGCGTGGTCCTCAAGTCATGCGCGGATATTGGAATAAGCTGGATGAAACGGCGAAAGTCTTAACAGAAGAGAGTTGGTTAAAAACGGGTGACATTGCAAAAGTAGACAATGATGGTTTTGTCTATATTGTTGATAGAAAAAAAGACCTGATTTTAGTGTCTGGTTTTAATGTGTATCCGAATGAAGTTGAAGAAGTATTAACCAGTCATCCGGAAATTTTTGAAGCGGCTTGTGTTGGCGTGCCGAGTGAGAAAACAGGGGAAGCAGTCAAAGCTTTTGTGGTATTGACTCAAAATTCCAAACTCACTGAAAAAGAGATTCTCGCTTTTAGTGCAGAAAGTTTGACAGGCTATAAATTGCCCAGTATGGTGACAATTGTTGAAGATTTACCTAAGAATAATGTTGGTAAAATTTTAAGAAGGGAATTGCGTGAAAATGCTTTATATAATTAGAATTCGACGCGGAGCGTCGGGGCATGCATTCCCACGCAGAGCGTGGGAACGAGAACAAATTTGGCAAGCTCGTTTCGATGTGGAACGGAATTGGTACGCGAAATGCTAAGTTTACAACAGCAAACTCCTTTGACAAACGCTTATTGGCAACAAGCAATGATTTGCTCGCTTTTTTCATCTTCAAGAGGCGCTTGAGAAGGTTGTTGAGAATTTCCACCGGGCTAGTTCTTTGGTTGAGAGTTTTAATAGCCGCATACGTCCTTATTTTTTCTTGAGGCGGAAGATTGGGCCTGCTTATCTTGATCTTTTGCGCTTTTTTCTAAATCATGCGCCGCTTATGAGGAGCGAGAAGTCGGAGCGGGTGGGTAAGTCTCCGGCTGAGTTGTTGATGGGGCAAGCTCATCCTCATTGGTTGAAGATGCGTAGGAATACTCGATTTAGGAAGTCGGGTTCTTTAGCT
>LUTY01001343.1 GCA_001640045.1 Candidatus Thiomargarita nelsonii
TTTGCGCCATCGTGCGCGGAGTTTGAAATGTGAATATGTCAATCAAGCCCGAGCCAATCTACGTGGATACTTGGGACAAATGGAGAAACGCTTTAATAAACAAGGCAATTTCGGTACTGAGTCGCCGGATCAAATTTATCATGCCACCAAACTTTATGAGAGACTCAAACAAGTATCGGGCTGCTTAGAGTCAAGCTTATCAGAAAATGAGATTCGTTATCGCACTCGTACTTATATTATTCAGGTACTTGAAGGCTTGTTTTTTCAAACTTCTGAAGTCGGCGCACTGGCGGATAAGTTAAAGCGTATGAAAAAGGCTATTCATACAGCCATCAATGGATTCATCTCCAAAGCTGCCGCTATAGAAACACAACTGGCTTTGCGAAAAATTGAATTGAAAGCCAGCCAACGACGCATTAGAACCATCATTAATCTCTATGAAGGCAGTGAGAATGGCTCAGGATTTGGTCAGGCTCATGCCCTAGAAAAAGCGGGTAAAATCACGCAAGTTGCGCCTAAAATCAATCAAAAAGCGGGCGCGATCATTTGGGTTGAAGAACAAAAGAGGGCAGTGGCTGATAAGAAAAAAGCACTGGATGATGCGCTGCGTGGTCAAAGTATTGAAGAATATGAGAAGGCGAGGGGCGAAATCGTTAAAAAAGCGAAAGCGAGTATCACAAAAGCTGTACAATTAAGCAGTGTGAGTCAAGCCATTGTTTCATCTGAAGGCAGTCAATTTAAAAAAATATTAAAGACGACTGAGGAAAAGACTTCAGAGACTAAAAAGATATACCAAAGGATTCGCCAAAGCTGGCGAGAGTATGGCAAACA
>LUTY01001344.1 GCA_001640045.1 Candidatus Thiomargarita nelsonii
TCAGCAAAATTATTTCCCAAGCTACAAATACATTCCTTTGAACCGCTGCCCGAAGCGGTGACGCTTTTGAATTTTTTGCTCAAAAAAGATAATTAATAGAAGTGGCCATTTGTTAAACAATTTACAACGAAAAAGCGGTCAATATGAAAAAAGAAACCCTCTATCTTGATTCTTCTGTTCCAAGCGCGTACTTTGACGACCGGGTGCAGTGGCGAATGGAAGAGACACAAGAATGGTGGCACAATGAATTACCAAAATACGAGGTATTTATTTCGCCAACCGTCATTGCTGAGATTACCGACACCCGAAACGAAAAGAGGCGAGAAGAATTGCTCGATCTTATATTGAACTTTCCACAATGTCAATTTTCGACTGAGATTGAGCAAATTTCTCAGGGATATTTGAACCAAAAAATTATTCCGCATAGTTCTTCTCCAGATGCGCTTCATATTGCTTTCGCCTCATTTTATAAAATTGATTTTTTAGTCACTTGGAATTGTAGGCACCTTGCGGAAGGGCACCGACGTAAACAAGTCAAATTATTCAATACCTCAGCAGGTATTTACGTCCCTGAAATTGTCACACCACTGGAACTTAAGTCAAATAAAGGAGGCCAATAAAATGTTATATGAAGATGATCCCATGCTTGCTGAACTTCGCCAAATCAAGGCCGAATTATGGGAAAGGAGTGGACATGACTTGCACAAAATGGCACAGATGATGACGAAAAAAGCTAGAGAAACTATAAGCCAATATGACAAGTTTGAGGCAAAGCGCCTGACTGAATCAACCCCAAAAGCCGTGTACACGCGCCATCAGTGAGTCACTCGA
>LUTY01001345.1 GCA_001640045.1 Candidatus Thiomargarita nelsonii
CTCAAATTCATAAAGGGCAATGCTTGGCGCGATGCCCACAGGCTCCTGTTTAATCTTTCCCTTTAAAAGAAAAAAATCAAAAAAAATCAAAAAATAAAAGAAAAAAATCAAAAAACCAAAAAATAAAAGAAAAAAAATCAAAAAACCAAAAGAGTAAAAGTGAGAAATAATAAAGGGTTATAGCCTGGCGAGCCGCAAGCCCACAAAGTCGATGCGGCCAGTCGGCCCCCCGCCGTCGCGGATAGCCGAGCGCATCCCCGACGCGTCGATGTCCCACGCGCCGCCACGCAAGGACAAACGGCTGTTTTCATTAATATTTTTTGCACACAGACGTTCTTTACCACTAGATTTCCTTTCATACTCAGAACAGACCCACTCCCATACGTTCCCCGCAGTGTCATATATACCAAAGGGGTTAGCCGCAAACGATCCCACAGGTGCGGTATATTCAAAACGGTCTTTACAAGAGCCATTTGAACAATTCGCCTTATTTTCGCCAAGATCGTTACCCCACCAATACTTTGTCTCAGTCCCAGCCCGAGCGGCGTATTCCCACTCAGCTTCGGTGGGCAAACGATATTTTTGCCCCGTTTGCTGACTCAACCATTCAGCATAAGCAGTAGCATCATGCCAAGACACATTAATCACCGGACGATTACCACGTCCCCAGCCCCTATCATACGGTTTTTCTCTACCCGTCGCTTTAGCAAATTTGTCATACTCCGCAAAAGTTACTTCATAACGACTCATCGCAAAACGATTGATAGAAACCGAATGTACCGGTTTCTCGTCAGAATCACCGCCACCTTGAAACGAAGTAACGGTAACGT
>LUTY01001346.1 GCA_001640045.1 Candidatus Thiomargarita nelsonii
AAATTTTGGGTGAATTTTTTGATACTCATCGTATTAAGCGAGTCGGTAGTGATTTTTTTATTGTTTTAAATTTTGAGCATCTGAAAGAGGAAGTGGCTCCTTTTGATATTAAGGATTTTGAAGGTGGCGTGATTGTGGAGTCAGGGCGGCGTGTGACTTCTAAGCATTTAAAACAATTAGATCATTCCGGGATTACTGAGCAAAATATTTCTTTGGTGCAGCAAGAAGATGGGCATTTAGAGTCGTTCTTATTGGGTCAAAGATTAGCCCATGATGTGCTTTCTCCTAATACAGGTGAGGTGCTTGTTAAAGCGAATGATGAGCTGACAGAGGAGAAGCTTAAACTGTTGTTAGAAGATGAAGTGGAGGGATTTGAGACATTATATATCAATGACTTGGATCGTTTGCCGGTGATCTCAGATACTTTGTCTTTGGATTCGACAACTTCACCTTTAGAAGCTCAGGTAGAAATTTATCGTATGATGCGCCCGGGAGAGCCGCCGACGGCTGAAGCGGCTGAGATATTATTTCATAATTTGTTTTTCAATGAGGAGCGTTATGATTTGTCGGCAGTGGGGCGTATGAAGTTTAATCGTCGGATTGGGCGTGATGAATTGACGGGTCCTGGGGTTTTGTCCACGGAGGATATTTTGGCGGTTTTACGCACTTTGCTCGATATTCGTAGTGGGTCTGGAGTGATAGATGATATTGATCATTTGGGTAATCGTCGGATTCGTAGTGTGGGGGAAATGACGGAGAATCAGTTTCGTATTGGATTAGTGCGGGTTGAGCGGGCCGTGAAGGAGCGTTTGAATCTGGCGGAGTCTGAA
>LUTY01001347.1 GCA_001640045.1 Candidatus Thiomargarita nelsonii
TTGCTAATAAAATAGCGCATTAGACCAAACGAGCCGCACTAATCCCTGTAGTTATTTTGATGAATGATACTGTCATATTTTAATTTATAAACTTGTGCAGTTACATGCTTTTTAGGAGAGATTGATGGAAACGATTCCTTCCAAACAATACCAAAAGATAAAAGAACGATATCCAGACTTTCTAAGTGCGGTTGAGTCACTTGGAAAAGCCACAAAGAAAGAAGGTTCAATAGATGAGAAGACCGCCCACTTAGTTCAGCTAGCGGCTGCGGCCTCGATTCGCTCTGAAGGGGCTGTGCATAGTCATACAAGAAGGGCCATTGACGCAGGCGCACAGGCTGATGAAATTTATCACGCCATTATTCTTTTGACGAGTACCATTGGGTTTCCCAATGTTGTGGCCGCATTAAGTTGGGCAGACGATGTGATTGAAAGTTCCTAATGTTGTAATAAGTACTGAACCATGATACGAAGTCAGCGAAGCTAATTTTAGTGTATTTTAAAATTTTATTGTCTGAATCAGAATTGACAGAATTTTCAGAATTAATATTGAATATATACCATTATTTTGGTTTTATTCTGAAAATTCTGAAACGAAGTAACGAAGTAAAATTCTGATTCAGACAATTTAAAATCCTTCAGATGTATCCTTAACGAGATCGAATAACTCGATCATTTCACTTTCTCTATTCTTGAAAATAATTTTTCATTGCTCATTTCTTGCGAAAGCGTACCGCCAACTGTAACACCAAAGACAAAAGAGCCGGCATAAAAGTCAAAGTCACCAAAGTTGAAAACAGCAATCCAAATAAAACAATAGCCCCTAAACC
>LUTY01001348.1 GCA_001640045.1 Candidatus Thiomargarita nelsonii
TTGCAACCCAATGCCATATCGTGCCGGGTAACGTGGTTTTCGGAGTCCAAGATTTATCTTGGGCGCGTGGGAACCAGAAAACGAGAAATTTATCTAGGGCGCAATGCGACAATCTCTCCCTGACTATCATAAGCAACCAAAATATCATCTACCACTAACGGTGGCACAAAAATACTCGCCTTGCCCATGCGATAGCGAGCCACAAATTGTCCATCTTTGCGCCGCATCCAATGTAGATAACCTTCTAGATCGCCAACAACCACATAGTTTCCAATGTTCACTGGTGCTGTTACGTTGCGTGCTTCAAGTTTTTCTTGTTTCCACCACTTTTCCCCAGTAGAACGATCAAGTGCCCAGATATGACTCTTGGTGTCGCTCACATAAAGGTAGTCGAAATCCACCCCTAAACCCGCGTAGGAAGATAAGGGCTTTTCCCATAACAGTTTTCCTTGGAGCAGATCGATGGCAACGGTACGTCCCTGATAGCTGGTGACATAAATGGTGTCATCTACCAGCAATGGATCAGCATCAATATCAACCATGCGTTCCAATTCAGTACTGCCACGCGGCACAGCAACCGGTGCTTCCCAGAGTACTTTGCCTGTGTGCAGTTCTAAGAGTGCTAGTTGCCCATTGTCAAACCCTGCAATAATCTGATCATGCTTGATGACGGGTGTACTCGTGCCGCGTAAAGTGAGTAATGGAGTGCGACTGCGCTCATACACCCATAGGCGTGCGCCGTTTTGGCTATCAAGTCCAAATAATTTGCCATCAATCGTTCGCACCACAACAACTCCACGACTGATACGCGGTTTTGCTAACACTTCACT
>LUTY01001349.1 GCA_001640045.1 Candidatus Thiomargarita nelsonii
TCACCTCAATCCATCTGGATTTGGACGGTATAATAAGCGCTTCACAGACGCTTTCCGCCAGTTCGTTTGAAATATGCCTTAATTTCTAAGGTAGCCAAAATCACTCGCGCTTTGCATGAAAATGGTATTAATCATCGGGATTTATATATTTGTCATTTTCGCTTACCACTTTGGGTATTGGAAAAACAGGTATTTGATGATCCGCCACTTTTTTTAATGGATCTCCACCGAGCGCAAATTCGTCCCAATACGCCAATGCGCTGGATTATCAAAGATTTAGGCGCACTTTATTTTTCCAGTGCGGATGTTGGTTTGACTCAACGTGATTTTTTCCGCTTTATTAAAACTTACCATAATACTGATTTGCGGACGGTTTTTAGACAGTCTCCTGATTTGTGGCAGAAGGTACAAAAGCGGGCTAAGCGTTTTTACCGGCGGGATATGAGGTGGGAAATGCCCGTTTTTTATACATCCAAAAAAACCATCATTGCACATTTGATAAACTTGGATACCGTTGGCGGTGTCGAACGTCTCTATTGCCAAGTGATTAATGCCAATATTAAAGATGTAGAACACCATACCATATCTTGTAGAAATACCATTGCAAGCGTATTATGGCGAGATGTCAAAAAAGCTTCAAAGAGTATCCATTTTGAGAAGAAAATTTATGTTTTTAAAGTGCCTAAATGGCCAGTTTTTTTGAGAAAAAAACACTTGAACAATATCATGCAAAAAATCGTGCCTGATATTGTTATCGTGTGGAATAATCCCGAGGGTTTCGACTTATCCTTGTTATCTCTAAAAACAAAGGTATTCTATTATGAACATGG
>LUTY01001350.1 GCA_001640045.1 Candidatus Thiomargarita nelsonii
CGAAATGACAAAAGATTTCTCCTGTCGTCGAAATGACAAAAAAGTTCAGTTTGTCACCCCTCTTCCTCAATTAAAGAAACCAAACATGAAAACTCAATCACAATGGATCATCAAACCAGATGTCCCTGATGAAATTTATACTGATCGTCAGGAATTTATCGACAGTTTTATCAAGGATGCCTACGAAGCCATTCACCGTCGCACAATGTCAACGGTCTTATTAGGGCAGCGGCGCATGGGCAAAACGGAAATCTTCAAGCGTGTCGTCAACCGTTTGTTTTTTGAGCAGGATCACAAAGATCCAAAGGCGGTGATCCCCGTTTATTTTTCATTTCCTGAAGAGAAAATTGATCGGTGGGAATTTTCCATAAGATATGTGGAGAATTTTATCCGCTGGTATGCTGCTTTTCGGCTTCGGAATCCTGAGGTGATTTTAAGAAATAAAATCCATCGTCATCAGTTACCTGACTTTATCAGAGCTAATCTGAAAGTCTCAAGCATCTTTGCTAGTACTTTGAATCTTTTGCAGTGGTTTCAAGAAAAAGATGTCACTCTTCCTGAAGAAGTGGCATTGCTCACGCCAAGGGAAGTTTCAGATCGTGAGGATAGTACCATCGCCATGTTTTTGGATGAATTTCAGAACACTCACTTACCGCAGTATGATTTCCGAGTGGTCGGCTTTATGCAAACGGCGGTAGAATCAAATACTTGCCCCCATTTTGTCACCGGCTCAGCCATCGGTATTTTGACCGACATTCTTGGTCGAGGTGCGCTGTTCGGACGTTTTATGAGTACACCGATAGAAGCCTTAACCGATTATTATGGTCAA
>LUTY01001351.1 GCA_001640045.1 Candidatus Thiomargarita nelsonii
TTTGATCTCAAAATATGGTAATGACTATTTAGGCTATATCATTTGGTTTGATAACGCTACAATGGTTAATGAACAAACAATGGCATTATGTCGCCTTAGGCTTAGGTTTAAGCTTATTCGCGGTGGGCATAAAATCCATAGAAAGCCCCACTATGCTTCGACAAGCTGAGAGAGTTAAACAATCTCGTATCGAAGGTGAATTTATTTTAACCGGTAACAAGGCTCTGTTACTCCATCCCTCTGAACTTTATATTTATTATCAATCGTTACAATGGATTAGAGAAAATTTCCTGAAGTTGCCTAAAGGGGGAAGGGTTTGTTATGACTCGTGCGTATGTCAGCCCCAAGCGAGTGAGCGTCTTTATCAGTACAGGCAAGGTCAATTTGTGTCTTCCCAGGTTTCTGAACATTGTGGTAAAGAGGATGCCGATTTAACGGTTAGTTTCTACTCGGCATCAGGGGCTTTACATTGGCAACTGGGACCCTATCAGCGTGGGCAATATTATATTGCTCCCAGCGAACGAGAATTGGTGAGTGGACAATTTTATTTAGTGCCTTCCCAAGGCAGTTATCCTTGGGCGTTATCCAAGAAATCCTATTTTGTTTTCAAATACGTCTCGCCAGAGGGCTGGCAAACTTATTCCCCCACTTTAATGTTAGAACCGGCACAAAAAGATGCCCAAGGAATCGCACGACTGACATGGAAGCGGCACTGATTTTCTTTAGTTATCAAAGGTCTGTTAAATTTAATGTATTGATCACGTCCAACTTGTCGCCTGGCTTGAAACGGGCAAATTCTTGTATTTCCCAAGAAGGGGGAAAAAGAAT
>LUTY01001363.1 GCA_001640045.1 Candidatus Thiomargarita nelsonii
AGTGTTTTCAGTTCATCTGAAAATTCAGGCTTTATGGTGGGCAGTTCACCAACGTACACGTTACCCGTGCTACCATCAATGGTGATAACATCGCCTTCGCGCAGGACTTGTTCGCCAACCACTGCTTGTCGTGTTTTGGTATCGACTGTAATGCCTTCGGCACCCGCGACACAAGCTTTACCCATTCCGCGTGCCACCACCGCTGCATGTGAGGTTTTTCCACCGCGACTGGTGAGAATGCCTTGTGAGGCAAAAAAGCCATGAATATCTTCGGGTTTTGTTTCTTCGCGTACTAAAATCACTTTTTCACCCGCACGTCCTAACATTTCAGCACGGTCAGCATCAAACACGCATTTACCAGACGCAGCGCCAGGGGAAGCGGGTAAGCCTTGTGCTAAGGCTGTTGCCTTGGTGTTTGGATCCAAGCGGGGGTGTAATAGTTGTTCTAAAAGTTCTGGCTCAACTCGTAACAGGGCTTGATCTTTACTAATCAGTTTTTCATTGACCATTTCCACTGAAGTACGCACCATCGCAGCAGCGTTCATTTTGCCATTGCGGGTTTGCAAGCAATACAATTGGCCTTTTTCAATGGTATATTCGTAGTCCTGCACTTCGTGGTAATGGTCTTCGAGTTTGTTACGTAATTCAACCAGTTGTTTGTACAGTTCTGGCATTTCCTGTTCCATTTCCTGTACCGCTTTGGGGGTGCGGATACCGGCGACCACGTCTTCTCCTTGGGCATTGACCAAGTAGTCGCCATACATTTTGTTTTCGCCAGTGCCGGGATCGCGGGTAAATCCAACACCGGTGGCGCAGTCGTTACCCATGTTGCCGAATACCATTGCTACCACGTTGACGGCTGTACCATTTGCCATGTCTTTAGTGATGTTAAATTCACGGCGATAATCGACAGCCCGTTTGCCCCCCCATGAGTTAAACACGGCTTTAATGGAGATTTCTAGTTGTTCATAGACATCTTGAGGAAACGGCCTGCCAGTTTGGTCTTTGACGACTTGCAAGAATAGTTCGCTGATTTCTTTGAGGTTGTCAGCTGTTAAATCGACATCAATTTTTGCGCCAACGCGCTGTTTGACCGCTTCAAATTGTTTATCAAAGTGTTCATCGGCGATTTCTAAGGCCACTTTGCCAAATAATTGGATAAAGCGGCGATAGGAGTCATAACTAAAGCGTTCATCGCCGGTTTGTTGAATGAGGCCATTCAAGGTTTGCGCGTTGAGGCCCAAATTTAAAATGGTATCCATCATGCCGGGCATGGACATGGCGGAGCCTGAGCGCACGGAGACAAGCAGGGGGTTATTGGGATCGCCAAAACCTTTAGCAGCGTCTTTTTCAACGGCTTGGATGTGTTGTTTGACATCATCCATTAAGCCATCTTGTAAATTCCTTTGCGGATCATCGAGATAGCTTAGGCAGGCCTCGGTGGTGATGACAAAACCAGGGGGCACATTAAGGCCAATTTGTGTCATTTCGCACAAGTTGGCACCTTTGCCGCCTAATAGGTGTTTGTTTTTTCCATCTCCTTCTTTATAGGAGTAGATGTATTTTTTAGTCATTTAATGAGCTCCTTGACTGGGGTTTTAGATTAAAAAAATGTATATATAGCGATTATAAATGAATTGTAAAAAAAATGGCAACAAAAAAATCCTATTTTTTGAAAAAATAGGATTTTTAAATTTACAAATCATTTAGAAGCGCTATATATAATTCAAAAATGATAGTCTAAATATTAGACATTATCGGAAAAAACGACAACCCAGTTTAATAAATACGTGATGAAATTCATAATTTACAATCAGTTAAATAATTTACTTGCGTTTTATAAGGGTTCTGTTTATCACGGCTTTATTAAAATGGGTTGTCGTTTTTTTTGTGTTATTTTCGATAATATCCATTATATTGTATAGTGGATAAATAATCCACCACCACAGTAAGTTTCAAAACAGGAGGAATTTTGGAGCCATTAACTAAATTTTTTGTGATATTAGGAAGCCTCAATGCTGGGCTATCAGTGATTTTGGGCGCGTTTGGCGGACATGTGCTTAAGGAACGGCTTGCCGAGAATTTGATGACGACATTTCAGACAGGCATCCTGTACCATTTTTTCCACGCGCTAGGATTGTTTGCCGTTGCCTTTGTGGCATCACAGCTACCAGGTGCCAATTTGGTCAAATGGTCAGGTTTGTTGATGTTTGCTGGGATTATTCTCTTTTCGGGCAGCTTGTATCTGTTGAGTGTCACTGGGGTTCGGTGGTTGGGTGCCATAACGCCAGTAGGCGGAATAGCCTTTATTGTCGCTTGGGTTTTGTTAGCGTTATCCGCTTGGTTTGTCCCTAAATAATTCCAGTGTATTTTGGAGTCCAAGATTTATCTTGGACGAGTTACAAGATCGACAACACCTTTTCAGGTGGACGCCCCAGCACGGCTTTCTCTCCGATGACAACAATTGGACGCTCAATCAAAATCGGATTGTTAATCATGATTTCCAACCATTCTTCAAGATCACGATTATCATCTGGAGACAGATTCATCTCTTTGGCAAGCTTTTCGTTAAAGCGGATGATTTCTTGAGGATTCTTTTTCAAAGATTTGAGAATTCTTTTGAAATCTTCTTTGCTGGGAGGCGATTCTTGATAGTTGATTATTGTGGGTTTGATGCCTTTCTCTTCCAGAATTTGAAGAGTGGAACGGCTCTTACTACAGCGTGTATTGTGGTAAATCGTGACATTCATTTTTGGTTGGTTTCTCCTTTGATTATTGAGTGAGTGCAAGGTACGCCTTGCACTCCTCATTTAACTACAACGCTTTTTCACAGTCTTCAATCAGTTTATCTAAAATTTTAACATGCGTTTTCGCTTCCTTTTTTATTTCGTGAAGGAAATCTAATTCGCTTTTGCTAATTTTGCCATCAGCAAATAAGCTTTCGCGTAAGACATTGACTTCTTTTTCACTGATATGACCGTCTCCCACTGCAAACGCTTTTGCGACTTTGCGCCATTCTGCCATTTTGTTCTCCTTAATATAATTTAATTGAAAATTTGTTGCGGTTGAGCCGTAACGTGGTTTATATAAGAGTTTTTAAAACGGTTTTCAAGTTTTTTTTATCGTGCAAGGTACGCCTTGCACTCCCGAGTCTAGTTCCTCAGGAGTGCAAGGCGTACCTTGCACGAGAACGCTAAATTTCAAAACACTTTTGTGCCATGACCCAGTTATTCAAGGTTTCAAACACATTTTCCTTTTCTGGAG
>LUTY01001353.1 GCA_001640045.1 Candidatus Thiomargarita nelsonii
ATTATTAAATTACCTTGAATTGCTCGTTAAATGGAATCGCGTTTATAATCTAACCGGTGTGCGCGATGTGGCACAGATGATACCTAAACATATTTTAGACAGTTTAACGGTATTGCCTTATGTGCGCGGGGCACAAATTTTAGATGTCGGCACGGGTGCCGGATTGCCCGGTTTGCGGCGGTGATTGTTGAGCCCTTGGTGCAATGTGCTGGCGGGATGCGAATGTATCATCCAATTTATTTAACTTTATTGCGACAAGCCTGCGATCAATATAATGTACACTTAATCGCCGATGAAATGGCAGTAGGCTTTGGGCGTACTGGCACAATGTTTGCCTGTGAGCAAGCGAATATCACCCCCGATTTTTTATGTTTATCCAAAGGATTAACGGGCGGCTATTTGCCCTTGGCAGTCGTATTAACCAGCGATGAAATTTATCAAGCCTTTTATGATGATTACACGACATTAAAGGCGTTTTTACATTCGCACAGTTATACCGGCAATCCCTTAGCCTGTCGGGCAGCCTTAGCCACTTTAGACATTTTTGAACAAGACAATGTGATTGAAAATAATCGAAAACTCGCACAAATCATGGATGAAGCAACTCGCCCATTGCAGCAACATCCTCATATCGGCGAAGTGCGCCAACAAGGCATGATACTGGCTATGGAAATGGTTAAAGACAAAGCCAAACGAGAAGCTTATCCTTGGCAAGAGCGCCGTGGTTTGCAAGTGTATCAATATGCTCTAAAAAAAGGTGCCTTATTGCGCCCCCTTGGTAATGTCATTTATTTTATGCCGCCCTATGTGATTACGCCTGAACAAATT
>LUTY01001354.1 GCA_001640045.1 Candidatus Thiomargarita nelsonii
ATGCACGTTCCTTAATGGCATTGATCCTTAGAGTCCAAGATAAATCTTGGACTCCATCAATACCCATTGAACCCGAACAATCCGCGATCCAAATAAAATGCAAGGGACGAGTTGCCAGTTTACCACCTGGGCGTTTATTATCTTGGACGTCCAAGATAAATCTGGCCGACTCCTACCAACTTAAGCGGTCAATGCCATATCGTGCCGCAGCTTTATACCATAAGGGATTTAGTTGTTTCGGGAAATCCGCTCCGCTCCATTCCCGAAACAACTGATAAAAATCAATTAGTTGTCCTTAACTTAATGGCATTGACTTAAGCGGTACCCCCCGTTTTTTTGTGCAATCCAAGTTTTTGCAAAAAACTTTTGGATGACGGTTTTTTCTCCGTTCTCAGAAACATAGTCTCTGTCACATCACGTAAATGGATTAAATACTGTTGATTTGTCTCGATATCCATTTCCACCATGTCAACTCGCAGCCAAAGTGCTTGAGAGGTCGAGGTTTCAGCACGTACCAGATAGCGGGACATGGACTGCCCAGTCGGTTTCAACCAAAGCGTCCAAGCTTTAGCCGGCTCACACTTAAAGTGTTTGTTGACCACTTCTAAAAAAGTTTCCTTAATAGGCGCGTCCGTATAGGTAGGCAAATTAAGAAAGAACTGGGCATGCGGATTTGCGTAAACTATCTCACCATTCTCATTGAGTATCAGAAAAGCTTCATTAATCTTTTCAACGATCCACTCAAACTTAGTCTGCTCCATGACTAAACGGCGCTTCAAATATATAAAGTGCATTGGCGATCAAACCCGTTTGAAGCATTGCGTGAAT
>LUTY01001355.1 GCA_001640045.1 Candidatus Thiomargarita nelsonii
ACTGCTGATGATAAAGGTAGGCGTAATGCTATTGTTGAGGGCGTTATGGAGAGTTTAAGCATTCAAGCTGTGCGTAATAGTCAATTAGTAGCGATCAGCTTTGAATCTACCGATCCCAAATTAGCCGCTGATGTCCCCAATGCCTTGGCAGATATTTATATTGAAAACGATCTGGAGGCGAAATTGGCAATGACCAATAAAGCAGCAGAGTGGTTGACTAAACGTTTAGAAGGATTACGCAAAAAACTGAGCGAATCTGAAAAAACGCTACAACAATATATAGAAAGTAAGGGTCTCGTCAATGTATCCGGGGTCAAAACGCTTGCCACCAAACAGATAGAAGAAACGGCAGGCACCTTGGTTGAGGCCCACCTGCAACTCGCCAAAGTTGAAAATATGTACAAACAAGTACAAAAACTCAGAGGTCAGTCCTCTAGTGCTTTTGAATCTATTCCAGCCATTGTCAATCATCCTCTGATACAAAACCTAAAACAAGCAGAATTGGAAGCCGCCAGAAAAATTTCTGAACTCCGTGAGCGTTATGGACAAAAACATCCTCAAATTGTCGCTGCACAAGCAGAGCTCAAGGCAACAAAAAAACATATTGCCACGCAAATTCGACGGGCAATTGATAGAATTACCAAAGAATATGATCTGGCTCGGGCCAATGTGAAAACCCTTGAAAATATTTTGGAACAAAATAAGAA
Organism: Candidatus Thiomargarita nelsonii; assembly: GCA_001640045.1. Taxonomy (GTDB): domain Bacteria; phylum Pseudomonadota; class Gammaproteobacteria; order Beggiatoales; family Beggiatoaceae; genus Thiomargarita; species Thiomargarita nelsonii_A. Next base: position 708 of record LUTY01001355.1, read on the forward strand.
TAAAATTCAAGCCATTAACCGAAAAGAATACCAATTAAGCGCACTAGAGAGAGAAGTTGAGGTCAACCGTCAACTGTATGACTTATTTTTTACCCGCTTTAAGGAAACTGATGCCTCGCA
>LUTY01001356.1 GCA_001640045.1 Candidatus Thiomargarita nelsonii
CATTTGGGCCAGTTCGGTTCCGGTTTGCACCTGCCATAAGCGTGTTGTGGTATCATTACCGCCCGACAAGGCCAGTTGGCCATCGGCGGACAACGCCACGGCGTTGACACTAGAGGAATGACCTTTAAAAGTCTTCAGCAAGCGCCCACTTGACACATCCCACAGTTTGAGCGTGTGATCCCAACTGCCCGACAAGGCGAGTTGGCCATCGGGGGACAACACCACGGCGTTGACTTCATCGGAATGACTACCTTCAAAAGTCCTCAGCTCGCGCCCACTTGACACGTCCCACAGTTTGAGCGTTCCATACCCACTGCTAAACAAGGCGAGTTGGCCATCGGGGAACAACGCCACGGCTTTTTTTGAATCGTAATTATCTTTAAAACTCCTCAGCAAGCGCCCACTTGACGCATCCCACAGTTTGAGGGTCTTATATGAACCCGACAAGGCGAGTTGGCCATTGGCGGACAACGCGACAGCGTTGATAAAAAAAGAATGACCTTTAAAAGTCCTCAGCAAGCGCCCACTTGATACTTCCCACAGTTTGACCGTGTTATCATCAGGAAAGGTTCGGCCAGAGAGGGGTTGGTAGCCATGGGCGGACAAGGCGAGTTGGCCATCGGCGGACAACGCCACGGCTATGACAGAATTGTAATTACCTTTAAAAGTCCTCAGCAAGCGCCCACTTGACACTTCCCACAGTTTGAGCGTCTGATCCCGACTGCCCGACAAGGCGAGTTGGCCATCGGCGGACAACGCCACAGCATTGATCCAATCGGAATGACCTTTAAAAGTCCTCAGCAAGCGCCCACTTGACACTTCCCACA
>LUTY01001357.1 GCA_001640045.1 Candidatus Thiomargarita nelsonii
TGGATGACAATGGCGATGGTCAATATACGCCCGATCAGGATGGCAGTGTGGCAGCCGAGGTTTATTTGGGCAAGCCTGGCGTATCGGCCGCAGCATCGCCTGAAATTATAGAGGTACATCCTGCCGTGACATTAAATGGAGACAGTGCAAAAGCCACTTTATGGGTTAAAGTCACGCCAACGCCAGATTTCATTCATAAAGTCCGCGCCGTTTTGATCAGACCGGATTTACCCGTTTTTGCTTATGAAGGCGAAGGCACAGATTTTTGGCATCAAGAACTAGCATTCCAATATAACGCGGATAAAGGTCGCTACGAACACAGCTATGAACGTTTTTGCACCAGCGGCACATGGCGTGTAATGTATCAAGTACAAGACACCGACGGAAGATGGTCGGATGTCAATTTTGGAGAGGTGCAACAAGCGGAAGAGATTAAAGCATCGATATGTCGTCTGCCTATAACTGTGAACATGCGTCTAAACCAAGCACGTTATACAGCGGGAGAGACTTTGCGTTTGGATATGCAAGTAGACGGTGATGGCACGGCTGATCTGTATGTGGCCATTGTGTTTCCTGATGGCACCTTTGCGACCTTGAGTTCGACGACCGGATTCAGTTCACCCAATGCTATCATACCCTATCGTAGCGATGTGGCCATCTCTGGAAAACGTGATTATCCGATTTTTGACATTCAATTGCAGCCTGGTTTTGCGACTGGCGATTATTCTGCCTGTGGAGTATTGATGCCGCAGACTGGCAATGCGCTGGATGCGGCTAATTGGATACACTTTCATTGTCAGAAAGTGAACTTTTATTGATAGACTTT
>LUTY01001358.1 GCA_001640045.1 Candidatus Thiomargarita nelsonii
CGTAGGGTATAAACGGATATTTTTTAATCAGCTTAACATCCGCATTTTTTCGATATGACTCAATTTTTTTGAATAACTCTACCAGAAAAACTAATTCTTCTATGGTAAAATTCTTATTTTCAAAAATTTGGAAATATATTTTATCGAAATGTAAACCTTTACGGAATCTCGCCTCATTTGGGCGGTGACATTTGGTAGCCAAGATAACTTCAGCAGCCATTTCCATCCGAATGTCTGTCTTTGAAGCCCTTTTATAGCCTCTCTTGCGTCGGTAATGAATCCCGTATTGCTTAAGTCCTTGTTCTATTTTTTTCTGGATCGAATCGTTGGCGCGAAGATATCTAAGGGTAATCGCATTTTGTGAATTCGTTGCCAGGGTAATATCATAGATCAACTCTTCATCTTTTTTAGCACCCAGCTTGTAAATACGAACCAGAACCATAGATTCTGAAAAATCTTGCTGCTTATTTTTTGGATCACTCAATACCTGTTGCAATGCTTTACTGGTTTGCCCTCCGTTGATGATCTGTGCATCAAGCATTTTTATGAGGGTGAACTCTTTGTTGCCCGATGGTGCATATCCCAAATCGGCACAAATCATTGTGATTCCGTTGTTTAGAAAATAAAAATTTTTCCGTGCCTCTGGATCTAGCAAGGTGGTTTTAATGCCATCATTAACACTACGCTTAAATCCTAAAAAATCACGAACATTTTGCTTGAGAATAGCATTTTCATATTTATTCATCAAATCGGCAATGTTTTCTACCGGTACTGTACCAATCAAAGCTCGCTTGAAATTTAATTCTTCATCTATAAACTTGCCTTT
>LUTY01001359.1 GCA_001640045.1 Candidatus Thiomargarita nelsonii
AATATCAAGCAGAAAATGTATTTTTTGTACCTGCTGAGGCTCGTTGGTCTCATTTACAATCCCACGCCAAACAGTCGGAAATTGGCAAATATGTAGATAAGGCAATGGATGCTATCGAAAAGAAGAATCCATCGCTTAAAGGAGTATTGCCTAAAGTCTTTGCCCGTGCCAATCTCGATCCCAGTAATTTGGGTAGCCTGATTGATTTGGTCAGTAATATTGCCCTTTCCGATGCCAAGGCTCGCAGTGCCGATGTACTAGGGCATGTGTATGAATACTTTTTAGGCGAATTTGCTCTTGCTGAAGGTAAACAGGGTGGGCAATTCTACACGCCTAAGTCGATTGTGCAACTATTGGTGCAAATGCTGGAACCTTACAAAGGGCGTGTGTTTGATCCTTGCTGTGGCTCGGGCGGCATGTTTGTCCAATCAGAAAAGTTTATTGAAGCCCATCAGGGCAATATTAATGATATTTCCATTTATGGACAAGAAAGCAATCAAACCACTTGGCGATTGGCAAAAATGAACCTCGCCATTCGTGGCATTGATAGTTCACAAGTTAAATGGAACAACGAAGGCTCCTTTTTGAATGATGCCCATAAAGACTTAAAAGCCGATTATGTCATCGCCAATCCGCCCTTTAATGATAGTGACTGGAGCGGTGAACTATTAGGCAGTGATGGTCGCTGGAAATATGGCGAACCGCCTAAGGGTAATGCTAACTATGCGTGGATACAACACTTTATTTATCACCTTTCCCCGAAAGGACAAGCCGGGTTTGTATTGGCAAAAGGTGCGCTCACCAGCAAAACCAGCGGCGAAGGTG
>LUTY01001360.1 GCA_001640045.1 Candidatus Thiomargarita nelsonii
CAGCGAAAGGCGATTTTTGAAATTTCTCCGGCTGCGCGGGATAATCAAGCGGCGGGCGGCTATTTTTCATTATGGTCAAATAATTTTGATCCTGATGAACATGGTACCAATCAAAATCTGATGCTGATTGATTTTCATGTGGGCATAGATTTTCCCGATGATCCTGCCTGTGATTTTATACGTCGCCCGGTGCGGATTACGCATCATGGTTCTGGGTTTGTGTTTAAGGAGATGTCAGCGAATGATTCGACTTTGAGTCCGGTTTTTTTGAGCACGCTGAGTCGTTCAACTAAACGCGCTTATATCAGTTTGAATAATGATCATAATTTGGTGAGTCAATTGGGCAATTTTTGGGCACAAAGACATTATTTATATAATTTCTTGGTGCAGGAGACGCCGCCGGATGATACTGGTGCCGCAATGCCTTTGATGGGGTTGCCCGTTATCGGGAGTTATGAGTTAGTTTTGCCGAATCCGCCGGCGGGATTAACTCCCCCAAAAGCGTTATAAAGAGATAATAATCAATATATTATAGTGGTTGCGGGCATAGAAGGAACTAGATATAACAATTACCTAAATTGAAAGTAATTATCGTTCATAGTTCCTTCTATGCCCGCAACCACTATACATAATCTCAAAAATTTCTTGACGCTCCTCATTAATGCCCGTCTCATCATCTACTGCCGATTCCCAATCGAGTTTTGAAAATCAATTTCATGTCTCAATGCCAACTCTTGATCCCAAGATTCCACAAAATTTCACAATTTTAAAATCTGTGAAAATGGCTAAAAATACAATTTAATAAAAAACAATAACTTAAAAAA